>NZ_NSFU01000035.1:0-40525 GCF_002294875.1 Mesorhizobium sp. WSM4312
ATGCGGCGGGCGAGTTGAAGCATGGGCCGATCGCGCTGATCGACGAGAACATGCCGGTCATCGTCATTGCGCCGCATGACCGCATTTTCGAGAAGACCGTGTCGAACATGCAGGAAGTGGCGGCGCGCGGCGGCAAGATCATCCTGATCACCGATGCCAAGGGCGCCGCACAGGTGAGCGTCAAGACGATGGAGACGATCATCCTGCCGGACGTTCCCGAAATCATCTCGCCGATCATCTATGCGCTGCCGATCCAGATGCTGGCCTATTTCGCCGCCGTGTTCATGGGCACCGACGTCGACCAGCCGCGCAATCTGGCGAAATCGGTGACCGTGGAGTAACGGCAACGTCGATGGCCGTCATCTCATCGGAGAGAGGATCGACAAGACCCGCAGTCACTCTCAATGCCTGCGGGATCACTCGCGGCATCTCATCGGTTCTGGTTATGCCGCGGTCTGCATGGCCGCTCTCAGCAGCATGCCATAGAGGTCGCGCGGTTCGTCCGGATCGGCCAGCAGATCGAGCTCCTCGTAAAGGCCCGTTGCCTGCAGCTGGTCGCGCACATAGCGCAGCGCCGAAAAGTCCTCGATGGCGAAGCCGACGGAATCGAACAGCGTGATCTGCTTGGCGTCCCGGCGGCCTGACGCCTGGGCGGCGATGACTTGCCAGAGCTCGGTCACCGGATGGTCGGGATCAAGCTGTTGGATTTCACCCTCGATGCGTGTCTGCGGCGGGAACTCGACGAAAATGTCGGAGCGCAGCAGGATGTCCCTGTGCAGCTCGGTCTTGCCGGGGCAATCGCCGCCGACGGCGTTGATGTGGACGCCGGCTCCGACCATGTTGTCGGTGAGAATGGTGGCGCATTGCTTGTCGGCGGTAACGGTCGTGATGATCCCGGCCCCTTCGACCGCTTCCTGCCCGGTTTCGCAGATGGTGATGTCAAACCCCATGCCAGCCAGGTTCTTGGCGCATTTCAGCGAGGCGGATCGGTCAATGTCGTAGAGCCTGAGCCGGTCGACGCCGGTCAGCGCCTTGAAGGCGATCGCCTGGAATTCCGATTGGGCGCCATTGCCGATGATGGCCATGGTGCGTGCGCCGCGCGGTGCCAGATATTTGGCCGCGACGGCGGATGTCGCGGCGGTGCGCAGCGCGGTGAGAATGGTCATTTCGGTGAGCAGCATCGGGTAGCCGCTGCCGACATCGGCAAGCACGCCGAACGCGGTGACCGTCTGCAAGCCCTGGCGCATGTTCTTGGGATGGCCGTTGACATATTTGAAGCCATAGAGCCGCCCGTCGCTCGTCGGCATCAGCTCGATGACGCCGTCATGGCTGTGTGAGGCGATGCGAGGCGTCTTGTCGAAAAGCTCCCAGCGGCGGAAATCTTCCTCGATATAGCTGGCGAGCTCGGTCAGGAAGCGCTCGACACCGATGGTGATCACCAGCTTCATCATCCGGTCGACGCTGACGAAGGGGACGATGTTCAGCTTTGCCGTGGTCATGATCAAAAGCTCCCGGAATGGCTGCGGGTCGGGCGGTCCATGATGCGGCGGCCCATCAGGCTCGCCGTCAGGTCGACCATAAGCGTCGCGGTTCGGCCACGCTCGTCCAGAAAAGGATTCAGCTCGACCAGGTCGAGACTGGAGACGAGGCCGCTGTCGGACAGCATCTCCATCACCAGATGCGCCTCGCGGAACGTCGCGCCGCCGGGAACCGTGGTGCCGACGGCCGGCGCAATCGACGGGTCGAGAAAGTCAACGTCGAGACTGACATGCAGCAGCCCGTCTTCATCAGACACGCGCGCCAGGAAGGCGCGCAGCAGCGGCGCGATACCATGCTCATCGATGGCGCGCATGTCGTGCACTGTCACGCCCGCCTGGTTGAGCGCGCTGCGCTCGGCCGGGTCGACACTGCGCAGGCCCATGGTGCAGATGCGCTTGGGGTCCACCGCCGCCGGCAGGTCCGGGAAATAGCCGCTGAAACCCGGCTGGCCGCTGGCGTAGGCGAGCGGAACACCATGCAGATTGCCGCTGGCGGTCGTGTCCAGCGTGTGGAAATCCGGATGCGCGTCGAGCCACAGCACGAACAGCGGGCGCCCGGCCTCGGCGGCGCGGCGGGCGAGGCCCGACATGGTGCCGGCCGAGATCGAATGGTCGCCGCCGAGAAAGATCGGCATGGCGTCGTCGCTCGCCGTGTAGGCCGCCGCGGCAATGGCGGATGTCCAGGCCGATATTTCGGGCAAGGCCTTCAGCGCCAGATTGCCATGCACGACGCGCCTCGCCGGCATTGGCTGGACGGCGCCCATATCCTCGATGGTGTGGCCGAGGCCGGACAGCACCTCGGCAAGCCCTGCCGTCCTCAGCGCACTCGGCCCCATTTCGCAGCCCATTCTGCCGGCGCCGTCCTGCACCGGCGCCCCGACGATCTTGCAACGCATTGTTTTCCCGCGGCCAAAGTTCGAATGGCGAGAGGAGAACACGGCGAGCCGGCAATATGAACAGGTAGAATTGGCAATCCGAGAAGTATAACCTATCATAATGGCGGCCGAATTTATCAAAATGGGAATCCCGATGGATGCTTTGGACGAACGGCTCGTAACCTTGCTGCGGCATGACGCCCGGCGCAGCGTGTCGGACCTTGCCGTCGATCTCGGCGTCTCGCGCGCCACGGTTCGGGCACGCATGGAGAGGCTGGAACGGTCGGGCGACATCATCGGCTACACGGTGGTGCTGCGCGCCGACGCCGTCGATCAGCGCATCCGCGGCATCATGCTCATCGAGATCGAAGGCCATGCCGCCGACCGCGTGGTTCGGGCGCTGGGTGGCTTCCCGGAAGTCTCGACCATCCATACCACCAACGGTCGCTGGGATCTGGTGGTAGAGCTCGGGACGGCGTCACTGACTGATTTCGATGCGGTGCTACGGCGTATCCGATTGATACCCGGCATAACGGGCAGCGAAACGAGCCTGCTCCTGGCGACGCCGCGCACGACGCGGGCACGACTGACGTAAGCACACCTTCAATGAAGTTCTGGCGGCCGAGGACGTTCTCCCCGACGAAGCCGAGGGGAAATAGCGCGGATGTTGGCGCGGCTTATGACGGCGAGAACCTCCGCCAGACCGCGGCGTGGACGCGCCCATTCTTCGCATGGGCTGATCGTATCCGTTGCGATCGACGGCGAGCGTCAGCCGAGAAGCTCGGCGGCGACTTCGAGTGTGTTGCGGAACGACGTCTCGAGATGATTCTCCATCGCCTGCGCAGCGCCCTCGGCGTCGTGTCGCTTCAGCGCGTCGAGAATGGCCTCGTGCTGCTCGATCGTCTGCTCGCCATAGCCGGGCTTGGGAATGGCGAGATAGCGGCCGCGGTCCATCTGCGCCTTGGAGATGTCGACGGCCCGCCAGATCATCGGCAGGCCGCAGATCTCGGCAATGGTGCGGTGGAAGACGTCGTCGAGCTGGATCGCGATGGCATACCGGCCACGTGCTATGGCGAGCTTGTGCGCCGCCATATTATCCTCCAGCAGTTCGGCGGACGCCGGCGTCAGCTTGGCGGCGGCGCGCCTGGCGCTTTCCATCTCGAGCGCCCGGCGGATGACATAGGCCTCTTCCAGGTCGGCGCGGCTGATCGGTGCGACATAGGTGCCGGTCTGCGCCAGGATTTTCACCAGGCCTTCGTCGCTGATGCGCTTGACCGCTTCCCGCACCGGGGTGCGCGATACGCCGAGCGCCTCGGCGATGGCCACCTCGTTGATGACTTCACCCGGTTTCAACTCGCCGACGACAATCAGATTGCGGATCTTGTGATAGATTTGATCGCGCAGCGGCAGCGCCCGATTGAGTGTCGAAGGATCCAGCTCCATGGCAAATCCGTATCTTCGTCCGCCTGAGACGGTCAATAGAATGTCAATGCACCAGGGACAAGGGGCCCAGGGTCTCCCTAACAGCTATGAGGCATCAGCCAGATGTTTCCGGGGGTGAAGGCTCTGTTCAACGTCAATTTCGTCGCAGGCATCCGCAACGCAATAGGTCAGCGCAGACCTCTCACCTTGGTCAGAATATCTTCCGACAGCGCCGAGACGAGCGCCCTGTCGGCGCCCTTGCTGGGGATCAGGACAAACTCCACATCCTCCAACGGCGGCAGGCGCCCGGATGGAATCTCTTTCAAACCCGAGGGCGACATGCTTTGCGGTTGCACCAGAACCCCCATGCCGGCGCGGGCGGCGGCGGTCAAGCCGCTCAGGCTTCCGCATGTGCAGACAATACGCCACGGCATGCGATGCCGTTCGAGCACTTCCAGCGCAATGCTGCGCGTGACGCTCGGCGCGGGGAAGGCAATCAACGGCAAGGCCGCGAGCGACAGGACGTGTTCCGGATCGCGGGCGAGCCAGACAAGCGGCTCGCGATAGACGAGCCGGCCACGGCTGTCGCCCAGCCGACGCTTTGCCAGAACGAGATCGAGCTCGCCATTGTCCTGCATCTGGTAGAGCACGCCGCTCAGCGCCACGGTCAGTTCAAGGTCAACGGATGGGTGAGACCGGACGAAATCCTCCAGCACCAGCGGCAGCCGGCTCGTCACCAGGTCCTCGGATACGCCGAGCCTCAACGTGCCCCGCAGCCTCTGTGCGGTGAAAAGCGCCTGCACCTGTCCCTCTATCGACAACAGGGTCCGGGCATGGCCGAGCAGGGCTTCGCCGTCTGGCGTCAGCACCACCTTGTGCGTATCGCGGGCCAGCAACTGCCTGCCAAGCGCGGCCTCCAGCTTGCCGATGTGCTGGCTGACGGTGGATTGGCCGAGCCCCAGCCTCTCCGCCGCGAAGGTAAAGCTTCCCATCTGCTGGACGGCGACGAAGCTGCGAAGTTGGACCAGATCGAGCATTGATATCTCAAATTACGATAACTGTTATTCCTTGTATCCCATTTCACAATGCACGAAAAGGCAGCACTGGACTTACTCTGGAGCGAACATGTCATGCGCCGCTTTCTGCCGGACACCTTTCTGATCCTCCTGTTGTGCAGCGTCGCGCTTGCGTCGTTCGCGCCGGCGACCGGGACGTTCGCGGGATGGTTCGCGATCGCGACCAATCTTGCCGTGGCGCTGCTGTTTTTCCTGCATGGTGCAAGGCTCTCGCGTGATGTCGTCGTCGCCGGCCTGATGCATTGGCGCCTGCACCTGGTGATCCTTATGACGACCTTTGGCCTGTTCCCGCTGCTGGGGCTGGCGCTTGGCTATCTGCCCGCCTCGATCCTGCCCAAGCCGCTTTATCTCGGCATTCTGTTCCTCTGTGTCCTGCCGTCGACGGTGCAGTCATCGATCGCCTTCACCTCGATCGCCGGCGGAAACGTCCCCGCGGCCATCTGCTCGGCCTCCGCCTCCAACATCTTCGGCATGTTCCTGACACCCTTGCTCGTCGGCCTGCTCTTCTCCATCGGTGGCCATGGCGGTTTTTCGTGGGACGCGGTGAGCCAGATCCTGCTGCAGCTGCTCCTGCCTTTTGCGCTCGGACAACTGCTGGAACCGCGCATCGGCAACTGGATACGCTCCCGCAAGACACTGCTGATGCCTGTCGATCGCGGCTCGATCCTGATGGTCGTCTATCTGGCCTTCAGCACGGCGGTCGCCGAGGGGCTGTGGCACATGTTCTCGCTGCGCGACATTGCCGTGGTCGTTGTCGCCGACATGGTGCTGCTCGGCCTGGTGCTTGTGCTGACGACCTATGGCAGCCGGATTCTCGGCTTCGACAGGGCCGACCAGATCACGATCACCTTCTGCGGTTCGAAGAAGAGCCTGGCGAGCGGCGTGCCGATGGCCAATGTGATCTTTGCCGGCCAGGGCGTCGGCGCGATCGTTCTGCCGCTGATGCTCTTCCACCAGATACAGCTCATGGTCTGCGCCATGATCGCGCAGAAATATGCCAAGGCGGCGCACCGGCCTGCCATACTGCAAGCCGAGCCAACGGCCTCGGTGGCTTAGTACTGTCGGGCGAAAGTCTCGGCAATCGCGAGGACCGCGGCATGAATCGGTCCCGCGGTGAGGTTGGGCATGATCGAGGCGTCCACGACAAAAAGATTGTCGAGCGCCTTGAGTCGTAGATTTGCATCGACGACGGCGTCCGGGTCCTTGCCCATTCTGCAGGTGCCGCAGGGATGGTGGTGCGTGATGACCGATCGCGCGATGAAGTCGTCCATCTCGGCCGCACTGTTCAGCGCGCCTGGCAGGAGTTCGCGCTCTCGCCAACCGGCGAGTTCATCTCTGTGCCCGATGGTCCGGGCTGCCTCAAGTGCTGTGCGAAACCGCTCGCGGTCTCGGCCGGTGTGCAGGTATGCCGGGTCGATGATCAACCGATCGCCGAGCTCAGGCCCACTTATGCGCACGCTGCCGCGGCTCGTCGGGTGGGTGATGCCGAACAGCAGCGAGTAGGCTGTGCCTGCGGCGGGTGCCTTGAAGCGTTCCGACACGATCGGCGCGACACCGCAGCCAACGACAATTTCAGGCTGCCCGGCGGCGGTGAAGCTGTCAGCCCGCATATAGGCCATCGATTCCGAATGTTGGAGGCGCGATGGCGGCACCGGTTTGCGGGCCGCGTAAAGGTTGCCGGCGCCAAGCAGGTGATCCTGGAGGTTTCGACCGATGTCAGGCATATCGATCAGGCAGTCGACCCCCGCTGCATCGAGCACATCGCGCGGACCGATGCCCGAACGCATCAGCAAGGCCGGACTTTCCAGCGCTCCGGCACAAAGCACAATCTGATCCGCAAACACTTCGGCCGATCCCTGTCGCCCCACGACCTCGAGGCTGCGGACCTGACTGCCCTCCAGCTTGAGCCGCCGCACCCGGGTGCCCGTGAGGATGGTCAGGTTCTCGCGGCCTCGAACCGCCTTTGTGAGCCAGGCGTCCGCCGCCGTAACCCGGCGCCCGTCGCGAATGTTCAAGGAGTTCGGGGTGACGCCGATCATCTCTCCGCTGTTGTGGCCTTCAAGGCGAGGCAGACCCAACGATGCGCCTGCCTCGATGAAGGCGCGAGCAAGTGGACTGACTTCGTCCGCCGGCAAATGGATCGGCAACGGCCCGCCCTTGCCGTGAAGGCCGTCGCCACCAAGCGGGTGGTCCTCGATAGCCTGGAAAACGGGCATAAGTTCATCCCAACTCCATCGGCGATCCTCGGTTGCATCAACCCAGGCCTGGAAGTCTGACGGATGACCGCGCATATAGCCCATCGCGTGCAGGCAACTCGAGCCGCCGATCAACCGCCCGCGCGCCCAATGATGCACCCGGCCCGCGGTGCCGGCTTGCGGCTCCGTGCGATAATCCCAATCGTAGCTGCGGCCCTGCAGCGCCGGCCAGGCAGCGGGGTTCCAGATGTCCGGGTCCGTCGGCTCCTCGCCGGCCTCGATCAGCAGAACGCGGCTGCCCGGATCTTCGCTCAGCCGCGCGGCAAGCAACGACCCGGCCGACCCGCCACCGACGATGACGATATCGCAATTCGGTGCGTGCTCTACATTGGCCCCGGTCATCGTCACTCCATCTGCCACTTGCCGGTTGCGATAGTCGTCATGTCTGACACCGACACGGAGAAACCCCGCGCATCGATCCGCCTTTGGCCGATCCGAAACGTCATGAAGGACTTCGAGTCTTCAGACGGAACCTCAGTCCATCGAAGAACTCAAATCCCGTTGTCCATGGATATCTTCGCTGCCGCTTTCGCCCTCAAGACGTGCTGCTTCGAGGCTTTGCGGGCGGCTTTCTCGTCGCCGGCGGCGATGGATTCGAATATCTCCCTCATCTCTGCCAAGCTGCTTTGTGCTCTGCCCTCCAGCGACATCGATCGTCCTCGAAAGAAGCTGATCCGCGCCACCAGACCGCGGTGGACTTCCTCCAGGATCGGGTTGCCGCAATTGGCGAGTATGATCGAATAGAAATCCGCGGCGGTCATCACCTGCGCCAGGCTGTCGTTGCTGGAAGCCGCCTCTTCGAATGCGGAAAGCGATTTCTCGAGTTCACGCAACTGTTCCGGAGAAATCCTTAGCGCGCATCGTCCCGCCGCCTCGACTTCCAGCAACTCTCGAACCTCGTAGATGGCGGTTGCCACCTCCCAGGAAAGTGCCGGTATCGACGGCCCGCGGTTGGGCACGATCTCGATCAGGCGCTCGGCCTCAAGACTGCGCAAAGCCTCCCTCAGCGAGGGGCGGCTGATGCCGAGTTGTGTGCACAGTTGACTTTCGATGAGGCGGCTACCCGGCTGAAACAACCCGGAGAAGATCGCCAGCCGTAACTTGTCGACGGTCTCCCGTTGCACTGTTCGTGGCGAAATTCGCAAATTCAAATCTGGGGGCATTGGTAACGTCTCATAGCCTTTGAGTCGCAAAACTGAAGCAGCATACGCCACGCCGTGCAAATTTGACAGCAGGATAGCCAGATTGTCAAATATGAAGATTGTCAGACAATCGGCTTGACGTGACCCCAGTCTGTATGATCCTTTTGCGGGAGACGGGCAGCGAGGCGAGGATCCCAAGGATCATGGACATGGCGGCAGACATGGCTTCCGACCACTTCATCTCGCGACGCGTCGACATTGGCCGCATCACCTTGAACGTGCGCCAGAGGGGCAGCGGCCCCTTGATGCTGTTCTTCCACGGCATCACCTCCAACTCCGCCGTCTTCGAGCCCTTGATGGCTCGGCTTTCGGACCGGTTTACGACAATTGCGGTTGACCAGAGGGGGCATGGCCTCAGCGACAAGCCGGAAACCGGCTACGAGGCGAATGACTACGCGCACGACATCGCCGGCCTGATACGCACGCTCGATCGCGGCCGTGCCATCCTCGTCGGACATTCGCTTGGTGCTCGAAATTCGGTCGCGGCCGCGGCGAAATACCCGGATCTGGTGCGATCGGTCGTCGCGATCGACTTTACGCCGTACATCGAGACCGATGCCTTGGACGCGTTGGAAGCGCGCGTGAACGCGGGGAGCCAGCTTTTCGAGAATGTGAAGGCCGTCGAAGCATACCTCGCCGGCCGCTATCCGAACATTCCCGCCGACGCCATCAAGATCAGGGCTGAAAGCGGCTATCAGCCGGTCGACGGCGGATTGCGTCCATTGGCATCGCCTGCGGCAATGGCGCAGACCGCCAAAGGCCTGCGATCGGATCTGGTGCCCGCCTACCGCGATGTGACGAAGCCCGTCCTCATCGTTCGAGGCGAGGCGAGCAAGTTGGTTTCGGCGGCGGCACTGGCGAAGACATGCCGGCTGCGGCCTGACCTGCCCGTCGTCGTCGTGCCGGGCGCCGACCACTACGTCAACGAGGTATCTCCCGAGATCACGTTGAAAGCCATCACCAACTTCATAGACGCTTGACGGCCGAGCGCCGTCTTCTTGCACGCAGCATCAGGATAGAAAATGGCCAATGTAAACAAAACTCCGGGCAAAACGCGTCGTGCCGAGGTCGCCGGCGGCGGCTTTGCAGGCCTGACAGCCGCCATCGCTCTCAAGCAGAATGGTTGGGATGTCAGGCTGCACGAAAAGAGTTCGGAACTGCGGGCATTCGGCGCGGGCATCTATCTCTGGCACAACGGCCTTCGCGCGCTCGAAGGGCTGGGCGCCCTTGACGGTGTTCTCCAGGGCTCGCACACGCCTCCGACCTACGAGACCTGGATGCACAACAAGTCGGTTTCCAAGGAGACGTTCAACGGTCTCCCCTGGCGCATCATGACCCGCAGCCACCTGCACGATGCGCTGGTCAACCGGGCCCGTGCCCTGGGTGTCGACATCCGCGTCAATTCCGAGGCGGTTGGCGCCGATCCGGAAGGGCGCTTGACCCTCCAGACTGGCGAGGTTCTCGAAGCCGACTTGATCGTCGGCGCCGATGGCGTCGGCTCCAAGGTCAGGGATTCCATCGGCTTCAAACAGGATCGCTGGGTTTCGAAAGATGGTCTCATCCGGCTGATTGTCCCGCGCATGAAGAAAGAGCTCGGCCATGGCGAGTGGGACAACACCATTGACATGTGGAACTTCTGGCCGCGTGTTCAGCGAATTCTCTATTCGCCCTGCAATGAGAATGAACTCTATCTCGGCTTGATGGCTCCGGCCGCCGATCCTCATGGATCGAGCGTGCCGATCGATCTCGAAGTTTGGGTCGAGATGTTTCCTTTCCTGGAGCCGTGCCTGATCGAGGCGGCCAAACTGAAAACCGCCAGGTACGACAAGTACGAAACGACCAAGCTGGATAGCTGGACAAGAGGCAAGGTCGCCCTCGTGGGGGATGCCGCGCATGCCATGTGCCCGGCTCTTGCCCAGGGCGCCGGTTGCGCGATGGTCAACGCCTTCAGCCTGTCGCAGGACCTGGAAGAGGGCTCTTCGGTCGAGGATGCGCTTGTCGCTTGGGAGACGCGCGTTCGCCCGATCACGGATCGCTGCCAGGCCCTGTCTGGCGACTATGCGGCGAACCGCTCGCTCTCGAAAGGAAACATGTTCACGCCGGCGGCGCTGGAAGCCGCCCGTTACGACCCGCTGCGCCGTGTCTACTCGTGGCCGCAGTAGCGTCGGGCGAGCCGGTCAAAGAATTAATCGGTGCGCGCGGAAACAGCGCGTGCCTTTCAGGAGATAAAGATGAATTATTCCAGTGAAGTCGAAAGAGATTATGATGTCAGGGGATGGTACTCCTCGGTCCAGGAAAGCCGGCATGACGGCGGCACGCCTGGCGAAACCCTCGTCAAAGTCGCGACTGGCGTTGTCATTCGCAATCCCTTCGCCGGAAAGTTCGTCGCCGAACTGTCCGATCTGACCAATCCGAGTGCAGCGATCGGTCATGCGCTCGGCGAGAGGGCCGTGGCGCTGCTCGGCAACAGGCCGGTCGAAAGCTATGGTAAGGGCGGTATCGCGGGTACATCAGGCGAACAGGAACATGTCGTCGCCTGCATCACCACGGTGTTCGGAGATCCGCTGCGGCAGCAGGTGGGGGGCGGCAAGGCCTGGATCTCGTCGGTCAGCAAGGTCGCTGTCGCCGGCACGACCATCGATATCCCGCTTGCCCACAAGGACGAGCTCTATATCCGTTCCCACTACGATGCCGTTACCTTTTCCGTGCCGGATGCTCCGCGCCCGGACGAACTTCTGATCTGCGTCGCCGTCGCATCGGGTCCGCGCGTGCACCAGCGCGTCGGCGGCAAATCCGTCGCCGACCTCAAGGCCGGCGCCTAGTTCGATCGAATTGCTGAAGGACGAATTCCATGCCCCTGAACATCAAGGACCTCAAGATCACGTCCGCGGATTTCCAGCCGCTCGGGAAAATGCGAGACGAGCATGCCGGCGACAAGGGCAACGTATTGCCCAGGCTCAGGGTCAGCGGCGTCCCGGCAGGGACGAAGGAGCTCGCGGTCATCTGCCACGATCCCGACGCGCCCCTGCCCAACGGCTTCACGCATTGGGTCGTCTACGGCATCGATCCGTCGACCACGGATCTTTCTGGAGCACAGGAAAAGTTCCGCGTGGGACCCAACGGCGCCGGCGGCAAGCAATATTACGGGCCTCAGCCCCCCGCTGGCCATGGAGAGCATCACTACTACTTCTGGGTCTACGCCCTGGACACGAAGGTCGAGGGGACGCCCACCAGGGAGGAGTTCCTGCAGAAATATGCCGGCAACATCATCGAGCAGAACCGGATCGTCGGCATCTACGAAAACAAGTGAAATCCACGGCCCTGGCGACCGATAACAACAACAAGAATGGTCGCCATCGCCGCAATGGGAGAATTTGGAAATGACAGACAACAGCCCCGCGCGTCAGAAGGTCTTCGAGGAACTCGTCACGGCAACGAAGATACTTCTCAACGAAGGCATCCTGGATACGTTCGGGCACATCAGTGCCCGGGACCCTGAGGATCCCCAGAGTTTCTTCCTGGCTCAGAAGCTTGCTCCGAGCCTGATAACGGTCGATGACATCCTGCGTTTCAATCTCGACGGCGAGACCTCGGACAACCGGCCGTCCTATCTGGAGCGCTATATTCACAGCGAGATCTACAAGGCGCGGCCGGACGTTCAGTGCGTGCTCCACAGTCATTCGCCGGCCGTCCTGCCCTATTGCTTCACCGACCAGCCGCTGCGGCCCGTGACCCATATGGGTGCTTTCCTTGGCGACGCCGTCCCTGTCTATGAGATACGCGACACGCAGGGAGACGACACCGATCTCTTTGGCGGCAGCCGGAGCGTCTGCGGGGACATCGCTGAAAGCCTCGGGAACTATCCCGTCGTGCTCATGGCGCGCCATGGCGTCGTGAATGTGGGCAATTCCGTCCGGGAAGTGGTGTTCCGGGCCTTCTATCTCGAACAGAACGCCGCGGCGCAGACAGCCGGCCTGCAGATCGGCACCATCAAATATCTGTCGCCGGGCGAGATCAAGACGGCAGGAAAACTCGTCGGCGCCCAGATCGATCGCGGGTGGGATCACTGGTCGCAGCGCCTCAGGCAAGCGGGTCTCGCCTGATGTCCGTCGGGCTTTGAACATCAGCTGGAAAAGCTTGGTGTCGGCCAGGCTTTTCCAGCCTCCATCGCAATAGTTCTCTGACGCCGGGCGTCGGACGAAAGCAATGAAACCATGCCGCACGCGGAAAGTTACGATTACATCATCGTTGGAGCCGGATCGGCCGGTTGCGTGCTCGCCAACCGGCTGAGCGCCGATCCGCGATGTTCGGTGCTGCTGCTGGAGGCCGGCGGCTGGGACCGCGATCCGATGATCCACATCCCGCTTGGCTGGGGCAAGATCCTGACCGAGCGCCGCCATGACTGGATGTATTTCTGCGAGCCGGAAGACAATGTCGGCGGACGCAGGGTCGAGTGCGCGCGCGGCAAGGTCATTGGCGGATCATCGTCGACCAACGCCATGGCCTATGTGCGGGGAAATCGCGGCGACTACGATCGCTGGGCAGCAACAGGGCTCAGCGACTGGTCGTACGACAAGGTGCTGCCGTATTTCCGCAAGCAGGAAAGCTGGGAAGGGGGCGCGGACCAGTATCGCGGTGGCAATGGCCCGGTCAGCACCCAGTTCTGCCGCTACAAGGACACGCTGATCGACGCCTTCGCGCAAGCCAGCGTGCAGGCAGGCTATGAGCAGACGAAGGACTACAATGGCGAGCGGCAGGAAGGTTTCGGCCGCCTCCAGATGACGATTGCGAAAGGTCGGCGCGCCTCGACCGCGTCAGCCTATCTGCGGCCGGTGCTGAAGCGGCCCAACCTGACCGTTGTGACGGAAGCGAGCGCAACCAGGATCGTGCTGGAGGGTGCGCGCGCCACCGGCGTCACCATCAACCATCGCGGCGGCGAGCGCACGATTGTCGCCCGCAAGGAAGTGCTGCTTTCCGGTGGCGTGATCAACACGCCGCAACTCATGATGCTGTCGGGCATCGGGGCGCAGGATGAGCTTGCCGCGCACGGTATCCAGACGCGGGTCAACCTGCCGGCGGTCGGCAAGAACCTGCAGGATCACGTCTCGGTCATTCTCATGTACCGGCGCCGCGCTCCGGGCGGCCCTTTCCTGCGCAACATGCGTGCCGATCGGATCGGCTTCGATTTCGTCAAGACCTACCTGACGGGACGCGGTTTTTCCGGCGACGTACCCGGCGGGGTTGTCGCCTTCCTCAAGAGCGGTCCGGCGCGACCCTTGCCGGATGTGCAGCTGCTCTTCACGGCGGCGCCGCTCGCGGCATGGCCATACTTGAAGCCGTTCAAGGCGCCGTTTGCGGACGGCTTCGCAACGCGCATCGTGGCGACACAGCCCGAAAGCCGGGGAGCGGTGAAACTGGCCTCGGCCGATCCTTCCGCGGCGCCCCTGATCCACCAGAATTTCCTCGCCTCGCCGAAGGATTGGGAGTCGCTTCGGGCCGGCTTCCGGGTGGCAAGGGATCTGGCCGCGCAGCCCTCCATGCAGCCCTTCATCGAGGCGGAGTTCTTTCCCGGCCCGAAGTGCCAGAGCGACGACGAGATCGACGAGCATATCCGCAAGACCTCCATCACCGTGCATCATCCGGCCGGGACCTGCCGGATGGGGGCCGATGCGGCCTCGGTCGTCGACCCGCAACTGCGGGTTCGCGGCGTCGACGGGCTTAGAGTGGTGGACGCTTCCGTCATGCCCGACCTGGTCTGCGGAAACATCAACGCGGCAGTGATCATGATTGCCGAAAAGGCAGCCGACCTCATCGCGAGCTCAAAAGAAAGCAGGGCAGTGCAATGATCCGAAATATCGCCATCATCGGCCTGGGTACGATGGGACCGGGCATGGCCGCCCGGCTCGCCAGAGGCGGCCTGCAGGTGGTCGCCTGCGATGTTGCCCCGGCAGCGATAGAGCGCGCGCGATCCATGCTGAGCGTGGCCGAGACCGTTCTCGAGGCCTTGGGCATCGCGCCGCCGTCGGCCGGCGTCGGGACGGTTCGCTTCACCGACGATATCGGCGATGCGGTATCCGGCGCCGACCTCGTCATCGAGAACGTTCCTGAAAACATTTCGGTCAAGGCCGATGTCTATCGCACCATCGACAGTCTGATTGCCTCCGACACGATCGTCGCGTCCGACACGTCGGGTATCCCGATCACCAAGCTGCAGGCGCATATCTCGCATCCCGAGCGGATGGTCGGCATGCACTGGTCGAACCCGCCGCACATCATCCCGATGATCGAGGTGATCGCCGGCGAGACGACCGCGCCGCAAACCGTGGCGACGATCCGCGATCTCATCCGCTCGATCGGCTTGCTGCCGGTGGTGGTGAAGAAGGACGTCCCCGGTTTCGTCGAAAACCGCGTGCTCTATGCGCTGCTTCGCGAGGCGGTCGACCTCGTCGAGCGCGGCGTCATCGATCCGGAAGATCTCGACACATGCGTGTCCTGGGGCATCGGCTACAAGATCGCCGTGATCGGGCCGATGGCGCTGCTCGATATGGCGGGGCTGGATATCTACAAGTCCGTCTCGTCCTTCCTCAACGCCGATCTCTCCAATCGCGACGATGTCGCGCCCATGGTGCTGGAAAAGACCAACGCGTCGAAGTTCGGCATCAAGTCGGGGGAGGGCATGTTCTCCTATACGCCCGAGCAGACCAAGGCGCTGCAAGGCGAGAGGGCGCGCAAACTCGTCGCGGTGCGACGCATCCTGGAAGGCCGGGAGTAGCCAATGGTCTATCGAGCTCACAAAGCCGGCTGGGTTGGGGAGGTCGTAACGGCGGCCGCTTGTGCCAACGGCGCCTTCGCGGACTGGACGGTGCGGCTGCGGTTAACGCCGGCGCATGGGGTGGCAAGCCATGCGCGTTGAAACCATTCGAGCAGCCGGCGGCCGGCCCGCCCATATCCGTCATGACGACCTGATCTCCGCCAAGGGTGTGTCGGTGGTCATGGCCAAGCAACTGGTTCTGCAGAATATCGATCTTTCGGTGCCGAAGGGGTCGTTTGTCTCGCTTATCGGTCCGTCCGGTTGCGGCAAGAGCACCTTGCTCAAGGTCCTGGCTGGGCTTGTCGATCCGACGAGCGGCAGCGTTTCGATTGCCGGGCTTTCGCCTGTCGAAGCAGCGCGCAAGCGCATGATCGGCCTCGTCTTCCAGGACGCCAATTTGCTTCCCTGGAAGAACGCCGTCGACAACGCATCGATGCTGCTCGGCATCGCCGACAAGTCGCTCTCGCGTGCTAAGTTGCGGGCGCGCGGCCAGGAGATGCTGGAGCTGGTGGGGTTGGGCGACAGCGCCCACAAGCGCCCCCATGAATTGTCCGGCGGCATGCGCCAGCGCGTCGCCATCGCGCGGGCCCTGGCGCTCGATCCGGCGGTGCTGCTGATGGACGAGCCGTTCGGCGCGCTCGACGCCATTACCCGCGATGCCATGGGCCAGTCGCTGCTGGAGATCTGGCAGCGCACCGGCAAGACCATCGTGCTCGTCACCCATTCGATAGATGAGGCCATTCACCTGTCGCGCCATGTCCACGTGCTGGGGATCAAGCCTGGGCGGATCACCGAAAGCCTCGACATTGGTCTGCCCTATCCGCGCGACCTGTCGGTCACCGAGGATCCGGAGTTCGTCAGGCTGGTGGTTCAACTGCGCACTATGCTGCGCGCCAGCCATCAACCGGGAGGTGCGTCGTGAGCGATCAACCCACCACCAATTTCTCCGAGTCGCGGCCCGAATCGCGGCCTGCCTCAAGCTGGGGCGCGGCGACAGGCAGCTGGCTTCCGGCGGTCATTCTTCTGCTGGCGACGATCGTGGTGTGGGAAGCCGTGGTGCGGATTTTCGCCATATCCGCCTTCATCATTCCCGCCCCCTCCGAGATCGCGCAATCGCTGGTCGCGCAATGGGGAACGCTGATACAAGCGACGCTGGTGACGGCGGGCGAGATCCTGTTCGGATTCCTTGTCTCTGTCGCGGTCGGCATTGCCATCGCGCTGGTCATCGTGCGCTTCGACTGGCTGGGGCGAGCGCTCTATCCGCTGGTGGTGCTGTTCCAGAACGTGCCCAAGGTGGCACTGGCGCCGATCTTCATCCTCTGGTTCGGCTATGGGCTCGCGCCCAAGATCGGCCTGATCCTGGTCATTGCCTTCTTCCCGGTGACATTGTCGATGCTGGCGGGCATGCAGTCGGTCGATCGCTCGCTGCTGTCGCTGATGAATTCGGTCGGCGCCAGCCGCACGCAGATCCTGTTCAGGATTCGCGTTCCGCATTCGCTGCCCAACCTGATGGCTGGAACCAAGATCGCCGCGACGCTCAGCGTCATCGGCGCCATCGTCGGCGAATTCGCCGGCGCATCGGACGGGCTCGGCTACGTCATCCAGTTCGCCTCGACCCAGCTTGATACCGCCCTGGTCTTCGCTGCCCTGCTCCTCGTCTCGGTGTTGGGCATCGCCTTCTACTACGCGGCCGAAATTCTCGAACGCATCGTGGTGCCGTGGGCGCCGAAATTCAGCCAGTCCTAGGTCCGCTCTCAACCAACGAAAAAGGGAACAAAAATGCTCAGACGCTCACTCATCAAGGCAGCCGCGCTTGCGGCGTGTGTCGGGACACTCGGTTTCTCGAGCGTCGCCCTGGCGGCCGACAAGGTCAACGTCCAGCTCGACTGGGTGGTGCGCGGCAACCACGCCATGTTCTTCGTCGGCAAGGAGAAAGGCTTCTTCGCCAAGAACGACATCGACGTCGCCGAGATCCGCAAGGGGTCGGGCTCGCCGGACGCCATGCGGCTGGTGGGCAACGAGAACGCTGATTTCGGTTTCGGCGATCTTCCCACGCTCGCCGTCGCGCGGTCGCAGAATGTTCCCGTCGTGGCCTTGGCGGCCGTCAACCAGCACTCGCCGCTGGCGATCATCTCGCTGGCGAAGACGACGAAGCTCACCAAGCCGGCGGATCTCAAGGGTCTCACCATCGGCATTCATCCGGCCGGTTCGACCTACATCTTCTTCAAGGGCTTCCTGGCGGCCAACGGCCTGACCGAGAAGGACATGACGCTGAACAGCGTTTCGCCGCCCTATGAAAGCTATCTGCTTCTGGGCCGGGTCCAGACGGTGGTCGGCTATGTCGATGCCGAGGTTCCCGAACTGGAGGCCAAGGCCGGCGGCCCCGGTTCGCTCAGCATCATGATGGGCTCGGACCATGGCTGGAAGGCCTATGGCTCGGGCCTGTTCACCTCGCAGACAATGATCAAGGACAAGCCCGAAATCGTCGCCCGCTTCGTCAAGGCGTACAGGGAGGCCTTCGACTATGTCGTGGCGCACCCCGAAGAGGCAGCCGAGATCACCGCCAAGGCCGCACCCGGCTACGCCGACAAGAAGGATGTGCTTCTGGCGCAGATCAACGCCGACATCGCGTCGACCTTCACCAGCCCGGACACCAAGGAACACGGCCTCGGCTGGATGACGAAGACTCAGTGGGAGGAAACGCTGAAGACGCTTACCGATCAGGGCGTGCTCAAGGCGGCCTTGTCGGCGGACGACGTCTTCACCGACAAGTTCCTGGCCAAGGAATAGGCCGCGCCATGTCGCGGGCCAACGGATCGATGAGCACCTATCGGCACGCCAGCGTGTCCTGCTCCACGCCGCAGGACACGGCGCGCGCTCCCTTGGCCGCGTCGGTGCGGTCAAGCGTGATCTGCACGCGGGTGGCGTATGCGCGGCCCGACAGGCCGCACCACAGCCGCTCGACCGGCAGGTTCTCGCGCTTGTCGTTGAGGATCGTGAACGTGCCGGTCTTGGCATCGAACCAGAGCTCGACGCGGGCGCTCTTGCCCGCCTCGACCGTCGCGATCCCTGCCGAATACCAGTGGGCGAAGTCGGCATTGCAGGACAGCCCTTCCTTGCCCGCATTCGAAATCGTCAACGGCACCATGTCGAGCCCGTCGGTGCCCTTGCGGACGATGACATGATGCAACTCGACCGCGTTGGCAAAGGATGTGAACGCCAGAGCCACAGGGAGAATGTAACGGATCTTCACTTTGCCTGAGCTCCATGGGTAAATTTTCTCAGGCAGTCTACCTCGCTTCAGCGCAATAACAACAAGAATATTGATTGGCAAGTCAACGGAGAGGGTAACATGTTAAAGATTCTAAAAAGCAGTGTAAGTGCAGTTATACTTAGCGGTATCTTGATTGGTGGCGCTCTTGCAGGTGAAATCAAGTCGATCGCCATCCTGACGCCCGAAGAAGGCACCGATTACGGCTGGAACCAGCAAGGCATCGACGCCGCCAAGGCGGCTGGCAAAGCCGCCGGCGTCGATGTGGTCGTGGCCCAGGGCCTCGGCTATGGCGACGTTCGTCCGACCTTGCGCGAACTTGCGTCAGACGGCGCCAGCCTGCTGATCGCCCACGCCAGCGGCTACAACACCTCGGCGCCTGAAATCGCCAAGGAGTTGAAGGTTCCGGTGGCGATCGTCGACACGCCGAACGGCCTGGAGAAGGGCCTCGTTGCCGATTACACGCTGAGCGGCCACCAGGGCGCCTATCTCGCCGGCCGTCTCGCCGCCAAGGTGTCGCGTTCCAAGTCCGTCGGCATCGTCGTCTCAGGCGAACCGCCATCATGGAATTCGCAATCGGCGGCGTTCGCGCAAGGCGTGAAGGCGGAAAACCCGGACGTCAAGATCACCTATGCGGTGATCGGACCGGCCGCCTACAGCGATGCGGCCGGCGGCAAGCGCGTCACCGAAAGCGTGATCGCCTCGGGCGCCGACATCATCTTCGGCCAGGGCAACGGTTCGAGCTTCGGCATGCTGCAGGCGGTCGAAACGACTAAGGCAGCGGATGGCGGCAAGGTCTATTTCATCGACGTCATCGGTGACAAATCGCCGATCGACAAGGGCTTCCTGCTGTCGTCGGTGGTGTGGAACATCGAGCCGGTCTATGCGGCCATGATCGCCGACATCAAGGCCGACACGTTCGGCACCAAGCACTACACGATCGGTCTCAAGGACGACTCGGTGAAGCTGCTGAAAACCGCTGCCATTCCGGACAATGTCTGGGCCGAAATCCAGACGCTGCGCGAAGACGTCATTTCCGGCAAGATCAAGGTCGATCCGGTCTATGACGCGGCCGCTGTCAGGGCGCTGATGACCAGCGTCGCCCAGTAAGCGATCACGGGTCAGCCGCCGGAGGGGTGATCCGTTCGCCCCTCCGGCCGATTACCATTCTTTGGTGCAGGGCTTTCATGAGCGGTTCTTCTTCATCGTCCGTTGCCGGGCGCGACATCGTCGCGCTTGAAGGCGTGACCAAGCGGTTTCCCGGCATTGTTGCCAATGACAGCGTCGACCTGTCGATCCGTCCCGGCGAGGTGCATGTGCTGCTCGGCGAGAACGGCGCGGGAAAATCCACTTTGATCGGCATGCTGTCGGGCCTGCAGCAGCCGGACGAAGGGCGCATACTGGTCGACGGCAAGCCAACGCCGATCACATCGCCGCGCCATGCGCTGGCGCTGGGCATCGGTACTGTCTTCCAGCACATGATGCTGGTGCCGACGCTGACGGTGGCGGAAAACCTGTTGCTTGGCGGACCCTGGTGGCAACGCCCCAGGACCGAGGAGCTCGAAGCGCGCGTCGCCGAGATCACCCGCAGTCTCGGCATCACGGTGAAGCTGCATGCCAAGGTGTCGGAGCTTTCGCTTGGCGAGCAGCAGCAGGTCGAAATCCTGCGCGCCATGGTGCGCAACAGCCGGCTGCTGATCCTCGACGAGTCCACCTCCATGCTGACGCCGAAAGGCATCGACGAACTTGGCGCGCTGATGCGTCGCCTCGTCGAGCAGGGCCTGGCCATCGTCTTCATCACCCACAAGCTCAAGGAGGCGGCGGCCTTCGGCGACCGCATCTCGGTGCTGAAGCTCGGCCGCAAGGTCGGCGAGATCCCACCCGAGCGGTTTCCCGCGCTGGGCGAACAGGCGATCATCTCGGAGATCGTGGAACTGATGTTCGGCAAGCAGAAGGACGATCCGGAAGCTGTCGAGCGTCCGGTCCGTACAGTGCGGGCCGAAGCGGCGCCGCTGCTTCAGGTCGCGGATCTGGCGGTCGCGCCGACGGACAATGCGCCGGGCCTATCGTCGATCTCCTTCGACATCCGCCCGGGCGAGATCCTGGGCATCGCCGGCATCGACGGCAACGGGCAGAAGCAGCTGGCCGAAGCGCTGGCCGGCCAGCGCGCGGCGACCAGCGGTTCGGTGCGGCTGGAGGGCATCGCCATCGAGGCGCTGAGCGTCGGCGAACGCCGTCGGCGCGGTCTGCGTTATCTGACCGACGACCGGCTCGGCGAAGGCACTGTCGGCACCTTCCCGGTTTCGATCAACTTCTTCCTCAAGCAGGTCGGCGCTGCGCCGTTCTGGCGCCACGGCGTCGAGCAGCGTGGCGAAATCGACGAGCGCGCCGCCCAGCTCGTGCGCGAATACGACGTGCGCACGCCAAGCCTGAAGACGCCGGTCGCCCGGCTGTCGGGCGGCAACATCCAGAAGGTGCTTCTGGCACGCGAACTGGCCGAAGGCGCCAAGGTGGTGATCTTCAACAAGCCGACCTATGGGCTCGATCTCGCCAACACATTGGCGTCGCGCCAACGCATCCGCGATACGGCGGCCCACGGCCTTGCCGTGCTGCTCATCTCCACCGACCTCGAGGAGTTGCTGAGCATATGCGACCGCGTCGCCGTCATCGCCAACGGAGCGATCGTCGGCACGGTCGAGAACACGGACGATGCCCGCACCAGGATCGGCCGCCTGATGATCGGACTTGCCGCATGAGCATCGACACCGCCCCCACCGGGAGTGCCACCGCGCTCGATGCCACGAGCGCGGCGGCGACGCGTCGCGACATCCTGCATCGGCTGCTGATGACGCTCGGCCCGATCCTCATCGCTCTCGTCATAGCCGGCGGCATCCTGCTTGCCGTCGGCGTCGACCCGCTCGCCTATTACGGCTTCGTGCTGGAGAAAGGCCTGTTCTCCCCGCTCGGCATCCAGCAAACGCTGACGCGGATGGCGCCGTTGCTGTTTCTTGCCGCCGGCCTGATCGTCGCCTTTCGCGCGGGCATGTGGAATCTCGGCGGCGACGGCCAGTTCCTGCTTGGCGCGGTGACGGCGGCGGCCAGCGCGCCCGTACTCGTTCAGATCATGCCGTCCTGGCTGGCGCTGACCTTTTCTTTCCTCATCGCCATGGCGGTGGCGATGATCTGGTCGCTGGTGCCGGCTCTGCTGCGTGCCTATCAGGGCGTCAACGAGATCATCACCACGCTGATGATGACGTTCCTGGGCACCTCGCTCGCCAATGTTCTGGTCAAACTGGTGTTTCGCGATCCCAGCACGACCGTGCCGCAGACGCGTACGCTGCCGGTGGAACACCGGCTGCCGCGCCTGTTCGAAACGACCATCACCAGCGGCCTGCTGCTCGGCCTAGCGGCGATCATCATCGTGCATCTGGTGATGACGCGCACGGCGTTCGGGCTGAAGCTCCGGATCGTCGGCGCCAATCCGCGCGCCGCGGTCCATGCGGGGCTCGGCGTGTCTGGCCTGACCGTCACTGTTTTCGCCATTTCGGCCGGGCTGGCCGGCCTTGCCGGCGCCGTCGACATCATCGGCGTCCAGGGTAATGTCCGCGCCGACTGGAATCCCGCCTACGGGTTGGCGGTCATTCCGGCCGTGTTCCTCGCCCGCATGAACGGCTTTGCCGCGATCGGTTTCGTGTTCCTGCTCTCGGTGCTGTCGATCGGCGGCGAGAGTGCGGCCCGTCGGCTCGGTGTGCCCAATCATTTCACGCTGGTGCTGGTCTCCATCGTGCTGATCGTGCTGGCGCTCGCCGAATATGTCGACCATCGCTACAACCAGTCGAGAAAGGCTTAGGGCATGACCGGGCTCTTCAGCGAAGTCTTTCTCAGTGCGCTGCTGTTCGGCGCCGTCACCGCCGCCATCCCGCTGCTGCTGGCCGGCCTCGGCGAGCAGATGTCGGAAAAAGCCGGCGTGCTCAACATCGGTATCGAAGGCATGATGCTGGCCGGCGCCTATCTCGGCTTCGTCGGCGCCTTCTATTCCGGGTCGTTGTGGCTGGGCTTCCTTACAGGTGCCGCCGGCGGCGTCGCGGTGGCGCTGATCATGGCGCTGCTGTGCGTGCGCATCGGGCTGAACCAGATCGTCATCGGCATCGCGCTGACGCTCGGTCTAGAAGGCCTGACGGCACTCCTTCATCATTTCCAATTCTCGCGCAGCTATCCCCGCCTGCCGGCGGCGGACGCTACCGTCATTCCGCTGTTGTCGGATATTCCTGTCGTCGGGCCGGCCTTCTTCAAACACCATCTGATCGTCTATCTGGCGGTCGCGCTGGTGTTCGGCATGGGCTATCTCTATCGGCGCACGCAGCTCGGCCTCAATCTGCAGGCGGCCGGCGACAAGCCGGCAGCACTCGACGTCGCCGGTATCGACGTCATCAGGACCCGGACGATCGCGGTGGTGACGACCGGCGCGCTGGCCGGGCTCGGCGGCGCCTATCTCGCCAATGTCGGGGCCGGCCTGTTCATTCCGTTCATCACCAATGGCGCCGGCTTTCTCGGCATCGTGCTGGCCATGCTGGCGCGCGGCCGCCCGGTCTGGGTGCTGTTCGGCGCCCTGCTGTTCGGCGTCTGCCTGTCGCTGACGACGGCCATGCAGGTGGCCGGCATCAACATACCGACCGACGTCATCCAGATGCTGCCGTTCCTGGCGGTGATGACCATGCTGGTGCTGTTCGGCCGGCGTGCCAGCCTTCCGGCGGCACTAGGCATTCCATACGAGCGCGGCGCGCGCTGACCACAATCAGATGCGCGGAAGGGACCCGCGCCAAACAGGAGGCAAGAATGTCGGATACCAAGGTCTACCTGCTCGACGGCGGCTCGCTCGTTCTCGACGGCTATCACGTGTTCTGGAATCGCGGCCCGGGCGGCGAAGTGCGCTTCCCCGTCTATTCGATCCTGATCGAGCATGCCGAGGGCCGGTTCCTCATCGACACCGGCTACGACTACGATCACGTCATGAAGGTGCTGCCCTTCGAGAAGCCGATCCAGGAAAAGCACCAGACCATTCCTGGCGCGCTTGCGCTGCTCGGGCTCGAACCCAAGGACATCGACGTCGTCGTCAACTCGCATTTCCATTTCGACCATTGCGGCGGCAACAAGTATTTTCCGCATGCCAAGAAGATCTGCCATCGCTCGGAAGTGCCGCAGGCGTGCAATCCGCAGCCTTTCGAACATCTCGGCTATTCCGACCTGAGCTTCTCGGCGGAGGCCGCCGAAGCGCGTGGCGCGACCGCGCAACTGCTGGAAGGCACGACGCGCGCCAACTCGACCTTCGAGGGCATCGACGGCGACGTCGATCTCGCCAAGGGCGTCAAGCTGATCTCGACGCCAGGCCATTCGATCGGCCACTACAGCCTGCTGGTCGAATTCCCCAAGCGCAAGCCGATCCTATTCACCATCGACGCCGCCTACACCCAGAAGAGCCTGGAGACGCTGTGCCAGGCGGCCTTCCACATCGACCCGGTGGCGGGAGTCAATTCGATGCGCAAGGTGAAGAAGCTCGCCGAGGACCATGGCGCCGAGCTGATGTACTCGCACGACATGGACAACTTCAAGACCTACAGGACCGGCACGCAATTCTACGGCTGACCGCCGCCAATCCGGAGACAAGATGATGCGCTATCCCGAACACGCCGATCCGGTCATCACCCTGACCGCGGGGCCGGTGAACGCCTATCCAGAAGTGCTGCGCGGCCTCGGCCGCACCGTGCTTTATGATTACGATCCTGCGTTCCAGCTCTTCTACGAGCGTGTGGTCGACAAGGCGCAGAAGGCGATGCGGCTGTCGAACAAGCCGGTCATCCTGCATGGCGAACCGGTGCTCGGCCTCGAGGCGGCGGCGGCGTCACTGATCGCGCCCGATGACGTCGTGCTCAACCTTGCCTCGGGCGTCTACGGCAAGGGCTTCGGCTTTTGGGCGAAACGGTACTCGCCGCATCTGCTCGAGATCGAGGTGCCCTACAATGAGGCGATCGACCCGCAGGCGGTCGCCGGCATGCTCAAGGCGCATCCGGAAATCACCATCGTCTCCGTCTGTCACCACGACACGCCGTCCGGCACCATCAATCCGATCGACGCCATCGGTGCGCTGGTTTCGGCGCATGGCGGTTATCTCATCGTCGACGCGGTCTCGTCCTTTGGCGGCATGAAGACGCATCCAGAAGACTGCAAGGCCGATATCTATGTCACCGGCCCCAACAAATGCCTGGGCGCTCCTCCCGGCCTCACCATGATGGGCGTCAGCGAGCGGGCCTGGGCCAAGATGAAGGCCAATCCCCTGGCGCCGCGCGCATCGATGCTCAGCATCGTCGATTGGGAAAACGCCTGGTCGAGGGACAAGCCGTTTCCGTTCACGCCGTCGGTCTCGGAGATCAACGGGCTCGATGTCGCGCTCGATCTCTACCTCAATGAGGGACCGGAGGCGGTGTGGGCGCGCCACGCGCTCACCGCCAGGGCCATGCGCGCGGGCGTCACCGCGATGGGCCTGGCGATCTGGGCCGCCAGCGACAGCGTCGCGTCGCCAACGACTACCGCCGTTCGCACCCCCGACGGTGTCGACGAGAAGGCGCTTCGCCAGGCCGCGCGCGCCCGCTACGGCGTGGTGTTTTCGTCGGGCCGCGGCGAGACATTGGGGAAGCTGACGCGCATCGGCCATATGGGGCCGACCGCCCAGCCGATCTATGCCATCGCGGCGCTGACGGCACTTGGCGGCGCCATGAATGCCGCCGGCCAGAAACTCGCAATCGGAAAAGGCATCGAAGCGGCGCTGGCCGTTGTCGACGCCGACGCCTGAACAGACATCACCAGATCACGGATTGAGGGAGCATTTTCATGACTGAACGGCTTGCGGGAAAGACGGCCCTGGTTACCGGCGCCGCACAGGGTATCGGCAAGGCGATCGCCGCGCGGCTTGCCGCCGACGGGGCAACCGTCATCCTCAGCGACATCAACGCCGAAGGCGCCAAGGCTGCCGCCGCGTCGATCGGCGGGAAGGCGAGGGCGATCGCCTCCGACATTTCCGATCCGGCCTCGGTCAAGGCACTCTTCGCCGAAATCCAGGCTCTGACCGGAGGGATCGATATCCTGGTCAACAATGCCAGTATCGTGCCGTTCGTCGCCTGGGACGACGTCGATCTCGACCATTGGCGCAAGATCATCGACGTCAATCTCACGGGGACCTTCATCGTCACCCGCGCCGGCACGGACCAGATGCGCGCGGCAGGCAAGGCCGGGCGGGTGATCAGCATCGCTTCCAACACCTTCTTTGCCGGCACACCGAACATGGCGGCCTATGTCGCGGCCAAGGGCGGCGTGATCGGTTTCACCCGGGCGCTGGCCACCGAACTCGGCAAATACAACATCACCGCGAATGCGGTGACGCCCGGCCTGATCGAGAGCGATGGCGTCAAGGCGAGCCCGCACAACGAGGCGTTCGGCTTTGTCGAAATGCTGCAGGCGATGAAGGGCAAGGGGCAGCCGGAACATATCGCCGATGTGGTTTCGTTCCTGGCCTCCGACGATGCGCGCTGGATCACCGGCCAGACGCTGAATGTCGACGCCGGGATGGTCAGGCACTAAGTCAGACAGCGGCTGCTCAGCCCCGCGATGCAACCGGCGGCCGTAGCATGGCCGCCCGTCGCATCTGCCAGGCTCAGGCTGCGGACCTTGCAATCACACCGGGTTGCCTCGACCATTGGGCATACCAGCTGTCGAACAGTTTGAGCTGCGCTTCGGCATAGCCGCGCTGGCTGTCGGTCAGGGCATCCGTGTCGTTGAAGTGCAGCAGGTACTCGGGATTACCCTTCAGCACCATCATGTGCTTGAAATAGAGCACCAGGTCTGGGCCTTCGTCGAAGGAGGACAGCACGGCGAGCGCGGCGTCCAGTTCCAGCGCGCGCTGGCGGGCCTCGGCGTCGCCCTTGGCTGCCGCCTGGCTCAAGCCCACAAGGTGCAGCACTTCCTTTGGCAGGACGTTGCCGATGCCGGTGATGGCGCCGGACGCGCCGCAATTGACGAAACCGTGGAAGACCGCTGTGTCGACGCCGATCATCAGCGTGACCTCATCGTCGCGGCTGGTGATGTTTTCCGCCGCGTAGCGCAGATCCGACGGGCCGCCGAACTCCTTGAAGCCGACCAGGTTCGGATGTTCGGCGCGCAGGGCGAAGAACAGGTCCGCACGTGTGGCAAAGCCGTAATAGGGGCTGTTGTAGATGACCGCCGGCAGGTCGGGCGCGGCGGCAAGAATTGCCTTGAAGTGATGGCGCTGCGCCGTCACCGAAGGCCCGCGCGACAAGACACGCGGGATCACCATCAGGCCCCGGGCGCCGACCCTCTGGGCGTGCGCCGCATGCGCCACGGCCTTGGCGGTGTTGACCGCGCCGGTGCCGACGATCACCGGCACGCCGGCCTTCGCCAGGCGCTCGACGCCTTCCATGCGCTGCTCGTCGGTCAGGAGCGGCCAGTCGCCCATCGAGCCGCAATAGACCACAGCCGACATGCCGGCCGCGATCAGCTCTCGTCCCTTGCGCACCAGCGCGTCGAAGTCGGGCTGGCGGTCCTGCGTGCATGGGGTCATCAACGCCGGCATGCAGCCGGAAAAAACATTAGAGGTCATTTCGGATTCTCCTTGAGGCTTGCACGCGGATTGATCAGTTTGTCCCGAAGCGGCACGGCTTGCCAAGCAAAATAGTCGTGGCCGCCAGGGACCAACGCAGGAACAGCAATGCGCAGCAAAACCAGCATTCGTGTCGTCGGCTGTCATGCCGAAGGTGAAGTCGGCGACGTCATCATCGGCGGTGTCCTGCCGCCGGCTGGCCGCACGATGATGGACAAGATGATCACGATGGAGCGCGATCATGACCATATCAGGCGCATGCTGATCTGCGAGCCGCGCGGCAGCGTCGCGCGCCACGTCAACCTGCTCGTTCCGTCGACGCGCGAGGATTGCGCCGCCGGCGCCATCATCATGGAGCCGACAGAATATCCGCCCATGTCCGGATCCAACACGATCTGCGTCGCCACGGTGCTGCTCGAGACCGGCATGGTGCCGATGCAGGAGCCCGAGACGCGCTTCAAGCTCGACATGCCGGGTGGCGTCATCGAGGTGCGCGCGCAATGCCGCGACGGCAAATGCGTCTCGATCACGTTGCGCAACGCACCCGCCTTTGCCGAACGTCTCGACGCTGCCATCGAGGTCGAGGGGCTGGGCACGCTCATCGTCGACATCGCCTATGGCGGCATGTTCTACGCCATCGTCGATGCCAAGGCGCTCGGCTTCTCGGTCGCCCCCGACGAGGCGCGCGAACTGGCGGTGGCCGGCGAGAAGATCAGGCGGGCCGCGCGCGGGCAGCTCGATGTCGTGCATCCGCAATTCGACCATGTGCGCGGCGTGTCGATCGTCCAGTTCGCCATGCCGTTCCAGGGGCCGGGCAATGTCACGCGCAACACCTGCATTGTCTCGCCGGGCCGCTCCGACCGCAGCCCGACCGGAACGGGTACGTCGGCCCGCATGGCCTTGCTGCAGGCGCGCGGCATGATGGGCGTTGGCGACGTGTTGATCCACGAATCGATCATCGGCTCGCGTTTCACCGGCAGGATCGTGGAGCTGACGGAAATTGCTGGGCGCAAGGCCATCGTTCCGGAGATCACCGGCCGGGCCTGGATTACAGGCGAGCACAGCTACTATCTCGATCCGACCGATCCCTATCCCCAAGGCTACGTGCTGTCGGATACCTGGGGCACCTCCACCTCGGTGAAGCAGTAGGTCGAAGCCGGCAATTCACTGGACTGGCGGGTTCTCGCCAAGCCAGAATGGCCTCAACGGCGGCATGCCCGTCATATCAGTACCTGGTGAGAATTCACGCATGAACATGGATGGTATCTGCGATCCGCGCTTTGGTGCCGTGCGCGCGGCGTTTGCCGAGTGTTTCGCCGAGGGGCTGGAACATGGCGGTGGCGTATCCGTCGTCGTCCACGGCAAGACTGTCGTTGACCTGTGGGGCGGTCATGCCGATGCCGCGCGAACCCGCCCGTGGCGGCAGGATACGCTGATCAATGTCTGGTCCTGCACCAAGGGCGTCGTGGCGCTGGCGATTGCAATGTTGGTGGAGCGCGGCAGGCTGGACTATGCCGCACCCATTGCCCGTTACTGGCCGGAATTCGCGGCCGGAGGCAAGGAGCGCATCACGCTCGACCAGGTGATGTCGCACCAGGCGGGGTTGAATGGTCTTGCCGTGCCGATGGACGAGGCGGGTATGTTCGCCTGGACGCCCTTTGTCGACGCGCTTGCGGCCATGCCGCCGCTCTGGGAGCCCGGCAGCCGCTGCATCTATCACGCGCTTACCTACGGTCATCTTGCTGGCGAAGTGCTGCGACGCGTCGACGGACGAAGCATCGGCCGCTTCATCGGCGAAGAGATCGCGAGCCCGCTCGGAGCCGATTTTCATGTCGGTCTGCCGGACGGTGAGGATTCCAGGGTCGCCGAGATGATCGAAGGCCCCGGTGCCTCGGACTGGGTCGACTTTGTCCGCGCCTCGCCCTTTCCCCACGCAGCCGACAATCCGGCGCCCCGTGCATTGGCCCCCAACGACCGCGTCTGGCGCGCCGCCGAGGTGCCGGGCGGCAATGGCCAGTCGACGGCGCACGCACTGGCGCGTATTTACGGCATGATGGCAGCCGGTGGCGTCTGGGAGGGCCATCCACTGATCGGCCGCGCGGCAATCGAAGCGGCGGCGCGTCAGCGTGTTCGCGGCACGGACGAAAGCTTCGCCGCACCCACCGCCTTCGCCGCCGGCTATCAGATGGAAGATCCGGTCTATGGCGGCCGTGCGTCGCCGCAAACGTTCGGCCACACCGGCTGGGGCGGCGCCATCGGCTTTGCCGATCCCGGTGCCGGCGTCGGTTTCGGCTACGTCACCAACCGCATGCTGGGTTTTGACGACATGGACCCGCGCCGCAAAATGTTGATCGAAGCCGTATACGACTCGCTCTGACTGAATGGCTAAGAGCCAGCCGAGTGGCCCGGCGGGCCGGAAGCGGTGCGCGCTCGGCGGGGCGAAAAGTGACCCTGGTTCACGCCGGCGGCTTGCCGGCTTCGGGTCGTTCGGGATTGTAGGCCCATCCTTCCGATGGAAGACACATAGCTCCCTCGCTATCCCCCGGCGTTCCAACAAAAGCTGTGGCTAATCCCTCTCCTGCGCCTTCGCAAATATCCGCATCACGCCACCATCTGTAGTAGTCTCGGCCTGAAACCCCGGCTGAGAATCAGCCGGGGCGGCGGGTGGTTGATTGTGGCGACATTCAACGCGCAATTTCTGGACTTTTTCGACTGGTGGCTCGATGAGCTGCGAGGGGTCTGGACGCGGGTTGTTCCCAGGAAAGAGCAAGTGTCCGCCGCCGACTGGATCGTCAGCCTGGCGGATGACGGCATTCGTGTGCGCGAGGCCAAGGCGCCGGAGTTCCAGTCGATCCCGCTGGCGCTGACGGCTTCCTCCGACGAGATACTGGCACTGCTCCAAGGCGGGTCTCGGCGCAGGAGGCCGAGCTTCGATATCAGCATCCAGCCAGGCCTGTTCCTGCCCCGCCATCTCGCGGTGCGGCGGTTGCCGGTTCGGCAGGCACGCGACATGGCCGAACTCGACCTTATGGCTTCGACGCCGATCGACCCGGCGCAGGTGCATGTCGTCTTCGCCGCGACGGCGGCGCAGGACAGCGTCTACTACGTCGTCAAGGCCAAGACGCTTGCCGCCGTGCTGGACGCGGTCCGCCGCGCCGGCGGGTGCGTTCGCTGCCTGTCGCTGTCGCACCCGGCCGGCACGCTGCGCGCCGATCCGCTGAGCCTCGCCGCCATCTGGCCGCCGACGGCGCGTGACCGGCGTGCCAGGACCGCCTGGATTGCGGCCCTTTCGGTGCTGGCCGGGGCCGTGCTGGTGACCTTCGTGCATGCGCATTGGCGCGCCTGGCAGGCCGAGGCTGAACTAGATACGCAGATCGCCGATGCGCAGGTGCTGGCCAAGGCGGCGCGCACCTCGCTGCAGAAGCGCCAGGCCGGCATTGAGCGGATCGAAAAGATCCGACTGGAAAAGAAGACGACGGCATCGCTGGTGCGCGTATGGGCCGAGCTGACGCATCTGCTGCCCGACACGGCCTGGCTGACCGATCTCTCGGCCAAGGGCGACGACCTGACCATATCAGGTTTTTCCACCTCGGCCGCCGAGCTGATCCAGCCGATCGACGCCTCGCCACTGTTTTCGGCGCCCGAATTCGCCTCGCCGGTGGTCAAGGTTCCCGGTCAGGACGGCGAGCACTTCACCATTTCGGCCAAGATCGGGGCGCTCTGACGATGCTCTCCGCCATCCTCAACACGAGGCCGACGATCCGCCGCCTGATTGCGCTGGCGATCGCCGCGGTCACGGCCTGTGCGCTTGCCTGGCTGGTGTTCGCTGCGTTCGACAGCGTCGCCTCCGCACAGGCTGGGATCGAGGAAAAGCGCGAGCTTCTCGGCCAGCTGCAGAGCGTGGCCGCGCTGGCAAAGCGCCTCGATGGCGCCGCCAGTCCGGAAGCCGCGGCCAATCCCGAATTTCTCACCGGCGGCAGCGAGGCCATCATCCGCGGCGGGCTGCAGACCCGGCTGAACGCGATTGCCGCCGCCAATGGTGTCAGCGTGCTGTCTGCCGGCAATGCACCAGTGCTCAGCGAAACCGGCGTCGATTTCATCGGGCTGCGGGCCAACCTTTCGGGGCCGCTGGAAGGCATCCACAACGCCATTCTCGCCATCGAGACCTCGCTGCCGGTGCTGTTCATCCGCGAAGCCACCTTGCGCACCACCGATGTCAGGCCGGCGGCGGGACGGACCGGCGACCCCGAGCTTTTCGCCGAGATCCTGTTTTACGGGCCTTTGCAAACGCAGATGGCGCCCGCCGGGGTCAAGCCATGACCGGGAAATTCACCGGCCTGGCGATTGCGGCGGTGATCGCGGCCCTCGCTTTGGTCAATGTCGCGCTTTACGACACACCTGTCGACATTACACCCGTGGCCTCCGGCAAGGGGCATGATGGCGGCCCAACCTTAGTCGCGGGATCGCTGCAATTTCCCGAAGCCGGCGATTTTAGCGAGACGTTCCAGCGCCCGTTGTTCACGCCGACGCGCCGGAAATTCGTGCCCCCGCCGGTCGCGCCGCCGCCGGTGGAGGTTGCCGTTGCACCGGTCGAGCCGGCGCCGGCGCCACCACCACCCGAAGCCCCACCGGCCGTCGCCCCATCGCTGCTGGGCATCAGCATTCACGGCGGCGCCGCGAAGGCGCTGCTGCGCGTCGCCGGCAGCGAAGCCGCGGTCTGGTATGGCAGTGGCGACACTGTTGACGGCTGGAGGGTGTCGGCGATCGACAAGGATCAGGCCGTGCTGGAGCGGGATGGCAAGCTGGCGCGCATCCCGCTTTATCCGCCATGGAAGAATGCGCCGCCGTCACTCCCGAGCGAACCGCAACTATGAGCGACCGCGCTCCCCATGACAGGGCGGGCACCAGCTCGCGGGATGAAAGCGCCCGCAGCGGCTTCTCGCTGGTTGCCGTGCTGGTGTTCATGCTGATCGTCTCGGCGATCGTCGTCCCCTTTGCCGTGACGGCCAAAACACGGTTGATGATCGCCAACAGCGAGGTCGAACAGGAGCGCCTATCGCTGCTGGCCGAAGGCCTCGGCAATGTGGTCGCGAGCATGTTGACCGGCACCTCCGGCCGGCAACAGTTTCCGCTGGATTCCACGCCGGCATCATGCCGGTCGGCAGGGTTCAGTTTCGCCGTGCGCGTCCAGGATCATGGCGGGCTGATCGATCTCAATGCCGCGGATGACCGCCTGCTCGAGCTCGGCTTCGCGGCGCTCGGCTTCGAGCAGCGGGCGTCGACCGAACTGGCCAAGGCCGCGCTCCGGTTTCGCGACAACGCCAAGCTGTTCGCCGACCTGCCGCGGTCGAGAAGCGCCGTCGGGCCGCCCGAGGACAAGCAGGCGCCGTTCGAATCCGTATCCGAACTGCAGGAGTTTTCGGCACTGTCGTCGATACCCCTGCGGACCTTGAATGGCGTTTTCACGGTCAACTCGAAGCGTGGCACGATCAGCGCCGACCGCGCGCCAGACCGTCTGCGCGCCGCCCTTGCCGGTGGCTCCAGTGCTTCGGTCGTTCAGGCGGTGGCCGATGCGTCCGCCTATACGGTCGAAGTGGTGGTGAGGCGGGACGGCTCCGGCATCGCGGGCGAGGCCGGGTTCATCATCGAAAAATCTCCGACGGGCGCGGCATTCTCGCGCGTCTCCCGGAGCCCGGCCGCCGAAGCCGGCGCATTGCCGCCAGTCGCCGGCACCGCCGGCTGCGAGGTGCTTTTCGGCAATGAGACGGCGCAGATCCTGCGGGGGTGGAGCTCATGAACGCTGCCGTCCAGACGAAGGAGATCGAAGCGTTTCTCGCCTTTCTCGAGGGCGAGAAAGTGCTGACCGCGCATGCCGCCCAACGCGCCTTGGGGGCATCGCGAACTTCGGGACATCCGTTCGATACGGTGATGACGGAACTTGGGCTGATCGGCGAGCAGGAGCTTGCCAGCAGCCTCAGCCGCTACCTCGACGCACCGATGCCGGTCGAGATCCCCGAACAGGTCAGCCCCGAAATGCTGGCAAGCGTGCCGCTGGCCTATCTCAGGGAAAACGCCATCCTGCCGCTGCAGATGGACGCCGAACGGCTTGTCGTCGCCGTGGCGGATCCTTTCTCCTCGGCCACCATCGATGCATTGGCCTTCCACTATGAGCGGACCCTGGCGCTGCGCATCTTGCCAAGGCGCCTGATCGCCGAATGCATCGACCGCATCGAGCAATCAGCGCTGGCTGCCGTTTCGAATGGCGGCAGCAACGGTGAAATCCTGGATTTCGGCCCTGACGACCTCGAGCGCTTGAAGGATTTTGCCCGTGAGGCGCCGATCGTGCGCTTCGTCGCCGAGACCATCCACAAGGCGGTCGACGCGAGAGCCACCGACATCCACATCGAGCCGCTCGAGGACCATGTCCGCATCCGCTTCAGGCATGACGGCATGCTGTCCACCATCGACACCGCGTCGATCGCGATGCTGTCCGGTATCTCCACCCGCATCAAGATCCTGTCGCGGCTCAACATCGCCGAACGGCGCCTGCCGCAGGACGGACGCATGCGTATTGCCGTGCGCGGCCGCGACGTCGACCTGCGCGTCTCGGTCATTCCGTCCATTCACGGCGAGGCCATCGTACTGCGCATTCTCGATCGCGCCGGCGTCGAGCTGAAGCTGGAGAAGCTTGGCTTCGATGGTGCCGCGCAGGCCAAGATCCGCAACATGTCGCAAGCGGCCAATGGCATCGTGCTGATCACCGGGCCGACCGGCAGCGGCAAGACGACGACGCTCTATTCGATCCTGGCCGAGCGTTCGCGGCCGGACGTCAAGATTTTCACCGTTGAGGATCCGGTCGAGTACCGCATGGCCGGCATCACCCAGTTGCAGGTCAATCCCGCGATCGACCTCGACTTCGCCGCTGCCTTGCGCTCGATCCTGCGCCAGGATCCCGACATCATCCTGCTCGGGGAGATTCGTGATCGCGAAACGGCGCAGGTCGCGGTCCAGGCGGCCTTGACCGGCCATCTCGTGTTCTCGACACTGCACACCAACAGTGCCGCAGGCGCGCTGACACGGCTGCGCGACATGGGCATCGACGGCTATCTGCTCGGCGCGACGATCCGCGGCGTCATCGCGCAGCGGCTGTTGCGCCGTATCTGCCCGACCTGCCGGGGCGCGGAGCAGACCGGTCCGGCCTGCCGCACCTGCAACGGCTCCGGCTACAGCGGGCGCACGGTGACCTATGAAATGCTGCAGGTGTCACCGCGCATTGCCGAGCTTATCGATCAGGGCGCCGGCGAAATGGAGATCGGCCGCATTGCCGCCGAGGACGACCTCGTGCCGATGTCGGTCCATGCAACCGCGCTTGCCCGATCGCAGGTCACCACGATGGACGAGGTCCGCCGTGTCATCGATCTCGCGGGAGGTGACTGATGCCGGCCTTCGCCTATCGCGCCTACCTGGCCGACGGCTCGACGGAGGCCGGCGTTCTCGATGCGTCGACCAAACAGGACGCCGCCCGCAAATTGGCGCAGCAGGGCCGCCGCTCCTACCATCTTGCGCCGGTGAACAGCGAAAGGCCGCAGCTTCGCCTGCCGGGGCGCAGCGCGCTGACGCTGACCCGCAGGGTCGACCTCAGCCGACTGTTTTCCGAGCTTGCGGTGTTGCTGAACGCCGGCTTCACGGTCGACCGCGCCCTGGGCGCGGTCATTTCCGGCGAAGCCAACCGGCAGCGGCGCCAGCAACTGCAATCGGTGCTCGACCTGACGACCGGCGGCCGGCCGATCGCCGAAGCCTTTGCCGCTCTGCCGGGCATCACCCCGGACGTTGCCGCCTTGCTTGCCAGCGGCGAGCGCAGCGGCAAGATGGCCTTTATCTGCCAGCGGCTGGCGGACACGTTCGAGGCGACGGCCAAGCGCCGCGCCGCGATCATCGAGGCGCTCGCCTATCCGGCCTTCCTGCTCCTGGTCATGAGCGGCGCGCTGGTCATTCTGGCAACGGTCCTGGTGCCGGCGCTGGAGCCGATCTTCGAGGGCTCATCGGCCCCCAAGCCGTTCACCATGACCATGCTTTCCGCCTTCGGCACGGTGTTCCGCGACTACCCCTTCATTTTCCCGCTGGCTGCGATGCTTGGCCTGCTTTGTTATCTCCTGCTGTCCCGTTCCGCCGGCGCCAGAAGACAGCTTTCGCGCTGGCTGTTGAAGATCCCGCTGATCGGCGCGCTGGTCAGGGACGCCGTGATCGCGCGCTATCTCGAAACGCTTGCGCTGCTGCTCGGCAATGGCGTGGCGATGACCGAGGCGCTTGGCCTTGCCGCCAATGTTTCCAGGCAGAGTTCGCTGGCGGCAAGCTTTGCATCGATCGAAGACAATGTCGCCAATGGCGCCCGCCTGCACGGCGCGATCGTCAAGGCAGGGATTTTCGATCACGCGACAATGTCGCTGGTCTCCCTTGGCGAAGAGGCCAATGCGCTTCCCGTGGTGCTGGATCGCGCCGCCAGGATGCTTCAGCTGACGCTGACGCGGCGGATCGACACCGTGCTGAAGCTGTTGACGCCGGCGCTGACGATTTCGCTCGGTTTTCTCGTCGGCAGCCTGGTCATTTCGGTGATGACGACGATCCTCAGCATCAACGATCTGGCGCTGCAATGACCGCCGCTTCCGGAGCCAACGCACCTGCGGACGCAACGGCGGGGTTCACGCTGGTCGAGATGCTGGTGGTGCTGGCCATCATGGCGCTTGTCGCGGCCATCGCCGCACCGGGGCTGGTCAGCCACTATCGCACCAAGAGCCTGGAGACGGTGGCCGGCGAGATCACCATGCGGCTGCGCCTGTCGCGCACATTGGCCATCGCCACCACCCGGCCGAAGCAGGTTCTTGTCGATCTGGGTAGCCGTTTCATCCGTTTCGGCGAACGAGACAGCCTGGCCTTGCCGGACGATGTCAAAATGACCGTCATCACCGGCCGCGAGACTGTCGTCGCCGACCGGCAGACGGTGCTGACCTTCCTTCCCGACGGCCGCGCTTCCGGCATGGACATCACGCTGCAGCAAAAAGGCCGGACCGCGCGCATCGGGGTCAACTGGCTGACAGGGCTTCCGACATGGCGAACCCTGCCATGACCGGGCCATTGCCCCAATCCTCGTCCGAAGATGGATTCTCGATCCTGGAGATGATCGTCGCCATGACGATCCTGGCGCTCGTGCTGGGCATCGCCAGCCAGTCGATCGTGCTGGCCAGCCGCAGCATTGCCGCGGCCAAACGCCAGGTCGAGGCGGCCAGAACGGTTCGAATGATGCTGGCCGACTACGAGGCCCGGGCACAAACCGCGGCGCAACCCGGCTGGACCCTGAAGACCCGCACGATGGACGTCGCGAAAGCGAAGGTGACCGCTGTTCTCATCGAGAAGCCGGGCGGCGCGTTTCCAAGCGGGTCGTTTCTGACCTTTGTGCCGGCGCAAGGCCCGGCCGCGCCATGAGTTGGCCGCTCTCCCGCACTCGGACGAAGGCCCGCGCCGTTGGCCGTCATCTTGCGCGTGCTGCTTCATTGGGCGTCGATGCGCATCCGCAACCCTCCGCACCGGTGGCGGGTTTTGCGCTCATCGATGTGTTGGTCGGGCTGGCGCTGATCGGCGTCATCACATCGCTGATGATGGTCTTTCTCGGCCAGGCCCGAACGATGGTGCGCATCGAAAAGGCAACCGAGTTCCAGATGGAGGCCGATGCCGCATCGCGGTTTCTCGAGACGGCGATAAGCCATGCCGAGCCTTTGCCCCTGTCGAAATCGTCGCCGGACCAGGTGCTCTATCTCAGCGGCGATGCTGCCCGGATCGAGTTCAATGCCGTTCAGGCGATCGGTTTCAAATCCACCGCATTGCGCGAGATTACCGTGTCGCTTGGCGACGGAGGCCAGACGGGACCCGCCCTGGCCATCGTCCAGAGAACGCGGCGCGGCGGCAAACCCGGCGCAGCGGTGTCCGGCGAACCGGTGCGGCTGATCGGCGGCGTGAGTGCCATGAAATTCGAATATCTCGACAACGCGCTGGCGCCGCCATCATGGCTGCCGGGCTGGAATGCGCCGCGGCGACTGCCCGCCGCCGTGCGCTTCACCCTTTCGGTGGTACGCGATGGCGCGGCCTATTCATCGCGAGGGTTTACCCGCCTCGATCTGGCCGGCCCCCCTCGCACGAATTGAGCGCGCTCTCACCGGCCGCCCTCAGTTGGTGACATCCTGGTCCTCGCCGGTTCCGTCGGGCTTGCCATCCTTGCCAAGGCTGCGAATGACCACGCCGCTGGCATCGGCCTTCACTTCGTAGGAGTAGGGCCTGCCCCATGGATCCTTAAGGCCGGTACTTCCCTTGAGATAAGGCCCGTTCCAGCGCGTTTCACCGGCCGGCTGCGCGACCAGGGCGTTGAGCCCCTCTTCGTCGGTCGGGTATTTCGCATTGTCGACATAGTAGAGTTCGAGCGCGCTTTCGATGTTGCGGATCTGCGCCTTGGCCGCATTGGTCCTGGCCGCGCCGAGATAGCGCAGCACCTGTGGCGCCGCCAGCGTGGCGATCAGCGCGATGATGGCCAGCACGACCAGAAGCTCGACCAGGGTGAAGCCGCTTTCGCGATCGTCGCGAGCACGGCCTTTTGTTTCGGAGGATTGAAGGTTTTCGGAGGGTTGAAGAAAGCGCATCATCAGAGCAGTCCCATGTCTAGACCTGCAAATTGCTCCAGCGCCCAGCTTGCGCCGAGGCCGATGGCGATGAACGGACCGAAGGCGACGCGGGCCCGCGCTGCCGCCGGCCCTGTCGCGACCACCTGTCCGCCGACGAACAGCAAAGCGCTGGCGCTGGCGATGAACAGCAGCACCGGCAACAGCAGCGGACTGATCCAGCATGAAGCGGCCGCCAGCATCTTGACGTCGCCGAGGCCGAGGCCGATCCGGCCGGTCATCAGGAAATGGCCGCGCCGCAGCAGCCAGGCAGCGGCGAAAGTCGCGGCGGCGAAGAGGATCTGCACCGGCACCCCCTCGGCGTCCGCCGCCAGCTGATAAGAAAGGCCGATGCCGGCGAGCGCCAGGTTGAGCCCGTCCGGAATGATCTGCCGGCGGAAATCGGTGATCGAAATGGCGGCGAGAACGGCCGCCAGGGCGACCGTGGCGGCAAGCACGAGAGAGGGGTGCGTAGCCATCGTCAATATGCCAGCCTCTTCAGATCCTGCTGCAGCTTGGTGCCGCCGCGCCGTTTCTGGATCGGCGTCTGCAGGCTGATCTTGCCGCGGAATTCGTCGGTCACCTCGCGGGCCTCATTGATGTCGCGTACGACATGCGGCCGGATGAAGATGATCAATTCGGTGCGCCTGATGGTGTCGTTCTTTTGCTTGAACGCATTGCCGAAGATCGGGATGTCGCCGAGGATCGGCACCTGGCTGCGGTCGACGCTGTTGTTCTGCTGGATGAGGCCGCCCAGTGCCAGGCTCTCGCCGTCATTGACCAGCACGCGCGTCTGGATCTTGCGCTGCTGGATGGTTGGGGAGTCGATATCGGAACTGTCCGTCTTGGTGACGTTGCTGACCTCCTGCTGGATGTCGAGCATGACCCTGCCGGCATTGTTGATGCGCGGCGTCACCGTCAGGATGACGCCGGTATCCTTCATCTGGACCGAGTTGATGATCGGCGCGCTGCCGTTGCCGGTGTCCTGCGACTGCTGGGTCAGGATCGGCACCTGGTCGCCGACCTGCAAGATCGCCTTCTGGTTGTTGAGCGCCATGATGGTGGGCGCCGAAATGACGTTGACGTCGGTGATCTTGGAAAGTGCGCTGAGCGTCACCTGGATGTTGTCGGTTGCATAGCTCCAGTTGAAGCCGGGCAGGGTGGCCGCCGCGGCGGCCTTGGCCACGTCGGTCACGGAGACCTTGGTGCCGCCATTCTCGAAGAACCAGCGCAGGCCGTATTTCAGGTCGTCGTTGAGCGTGACCTCGGCGATCACCGCTTCCAGCATGACTTGCGTCGGCAGCACGTCGACCTTGGTCAGGATCTGCTCGATGCGCTGGTAGTCGCGCGCCGTGGTCTGGATCAGCAGCGCATTGTTCTCGACATCGGCGACGACAGTGGCATGGGCGGGCGCCTCGTTGTCCTGCTGCGGCAGCGAGGGCGAGGGCCCGGTCAGCGGCGCCGGCGTGACGCCGTCCGACTGCATGGCGATCGGCGTCTGGTCGGGCGACACGTTCGAGCCGCCCGATTGGCCTTCGGTCTTCACCGTGGTGCCGAGAACCGAGCTCAGCACCGATGCCAGTTCCTTGGCCGGCCGGTTCTGGATCTGGTAGACGAAGAGCTGGCTTTCATTGGTCTCGGCCAGCCTGTCGAGCTTGTTGATCCAGGTGGCCGCGCGCGCCAGATAGGCCGGGCGCGAGGTGATCACCAGCACCGAATTCAGCCTGTCATTGGGGATGAACTGGATGAGCTTGGCGCCTGGACCGTCCTTGGTGCCGAAGATCGAATCGAGTTCGGCGGCGACGGCTTCCGGTTTGGAGGTCTTCAGGGGATGCAGCGCCACCGACATGCCGCGCATCCAGTCGACATCGAACACCGAAACCGCTTCGCGGATGGCATTGAGATCGCTGTCGCTGCCGGCGACGGTGATGATGTTGCGGGTGGAATCGACGCGCAGCACCGAACCCTGGCGGGTGATCGGTTCCAGAATGGTCTTCATCTCGTCGGCGGCGATGAATTGCAGCTGCAGCACCTGCACCTTGACGCCGGGGCCGGACGGCGAGGTCGACGGCACTGAGACCGGCGGCGTCGAGGCCATGATCTCCGACAGCGGCACGATCTGGTAGGTGCCGCCGCGGCTGGTGATGCCGGCGGCATTCACCGCCAGCGCCGATTGCAGGATATCGACCAGCGCATCCTGCGACACCGGCTGCGAGGTCTGCAGCGTGACGGTGCCCTGCACGCGCGGGTCGACGATGTAGTTGAGGTGCAGCGCATCGCCCAGCACCGCCTTGGCCGCGTCGGCGATCGGCGCATTGACCAGATTGAGCTCGAACTTGCCGGAACCATCGCTTGTCACCTTGGTGACCGGGGCGCCCGACGAGACGAACTGGCCAGTGCCCTGATACTGCGCGCCGTTGAAGCGCTGTGCCGCGTTCGAAGCCGAAGTGACGGCGGCAGGCCCGCTATAGCCCGCCCGCAGCGGCGAGTTCTTGGCATGCAGGCTGTCGATGGTCTCGGTGAAGAAGTCCTTGCCCGGCGCGGAGGTGCAGCCGGCAACAGCCAGCAGCGTGAACAACACGACGCAACGACTCGGCTTGCTCGACATCCACCCGATTCCCCAAGGGCTTCAGTCTAGGGCTTCTTGCTGGCCGATGTCGGGAATGATGGCGGTGTTTGGGGTCTATCCACAGGGTAGGTGGGG
>NZ_NSFU01000036.1:0-36715 GCF_002294875.1 Mesorhizobium sp. WSM4312
CATCGTGCCGCCGAACTGCCTGTCTGGCTGCACAGATACAATTGGCATCGTCCACATGGCAGCCTAAAGTCAAAAACGCCTATCAGTCGCCTCGCCCTGATCGAGGACAACCTGTTGAAGCTCCACATCTAGGGCATGCGAAAATAGAAAATAACGGGCAAAAAGATGCGCCTTTTCCGACTCCGAGCCTAGATGGTTGAAAGCCTCGAAGTACTCCTTCGTCCGCTCGAGGAGATCTCCCGCATAAAGCGCCAACGGCTGTGACACGGTGACCCTCGGGCGCGCCTTGACCTTCGGCGTCTCAGGTCCACTCTTGGCCATCTCAGATTATCGGCTTAATTCCGGTGCCGGTATGCGACAAAGCCGAACAGAGTAGCCGCTGCGACGTTGAAGATTGCCCACAGCTCGCGCGGCAAATGAACCGGCATGAACGGGTTGAAGATCGCTGCCGCTCCAAACAGCGCCCAAGCCAGGGTGCGATTTTCAGGGCCTGATCGCCACACCATGGCTCCGCAGTAGATCCCGGCGAAAAAGACCACCACGCGGAGGAATTGGTAATAGCCGTACGGCCATGGCGCTACCGCCAGCAGCGAGGCAATAGCTACACAGATGCAGACCAACCGGACCGTTCCGGCCGGCGTCGAAAAGCATTATTTTCAGCAAACTTGATCCTCAAACGCCCAGCACGGTTGTTAGTGGAGTTTCGGCGCCCGCCATATATTTGAAAAGCCAGATTGCCCAAGTGATCGGCCAAATGAACGCCAACATCGCATCCAGGCTCAAGTTAATCAGGATTTTTACGACCACTGATGCATGGCCCTGCCATGTGTCGACGACATTCATCACGTAGGTGATCGGCCCGCCCAGCATGAAGAGGAGGCCCAGCGGAGCTGACATGATGTTCTTCAGCATGTTTGTGTCCCTCAGAAAGGCGTGACCTTCAGTGACAGTGATACGCGCCGGTCTTATGGTTGGTATGGCAACCGTTGGCATCAGTGCCGCCACTGTGTGCAAACGCGCCGGTCGCGCAAGCGATTATTGCAGCGGCCATAGCCGCGAGAAATGTTGTTTTCATTTTATTGCCCTCCCAAAGTATTTCAGACAGAGCACTATTGCCGGTCGGGCACAAGCTGCTCGTGGCACTGTGAACACAAATAGGATAGATGCTCCTCTGTGCAGGCCAAGATCGGGCGAGGAGAATACTTTGGATGGATTGCGATTGATGCACGTCCCGTTGGCGATCCTGCTGACATGGCCAAGGGTGGCGACGGCAAATGAATGCCTCTCGAAGTACACCAAGACCGACGTCTGCGCCTACGCAAAAAAAATGCAAACCGAAATGGCTCCAGCATTGCCCATGCTGATCAGTTCGAACATCTCCGTTCGGAGCATCATCGCAATCGGGCCAAGGATCGTTTTCAACGCCACCTGGGCTCAGACCGATGCGGAAGTAGACGCCAAATTGTTGGCTGCTGGCGTCTCGCGGCCGGTCTATGTCCAGAAGATCGATGAAATGACCAAAAACTATGTCTGTCGTGCGGAGGAACTATCTGCCTTCGTTCGCCTGGGCGGTGAGATCCAGTACACGTATACGACTGTGGATAATTTCCCAGTCGCGAACCCGCTCGTAGCACTCTGTCCTTAGAGCATCGCAGCACGGCTCATGACATGACTAGTCGCGGCCGATCAACCAGTTGATCAGCAGCCATGATCATTTGTTGGAACTCAATTGAGCCTGATCCGCACTAGCAAGTGGATAGAAGTGAATGTGCGGTTGCCCTTTAGCTCTACTATGCATAGAAACCACTCTGCCGGGGGGCGTAAAGTTGGGGTTGTGAGTGCGTGGGCTCTAAATTCGAAAAACTAAATAAGTTGCGTGACTCACTGCGAGAATCCAACCACGATTTTCGGGCGAGCACTCAGCTATTCAACAGCCTGGACCCTGCCAAGATCGACGGCGACCTGGATGTCATTAACCGCGGAAAGCAGCGCGGCGAGGTGAACCAACCCCCGAAAACGGCAAAGAATCTCGACGATGTCGAACATGCCATCGTGGAACGCGTTGAGGATGAGAAGAAGGCTGCGCATCACACTCTTGAGGACAACCTGCAACTCCTTGGAGGTCGTCTTGCCGGCCTCGATTTCGAGGAACAATTCGGTCTAATCCGTCAGACGAATGCCGCTAGCGTTTCGGACTTCAAAGCCTCGGTCGCCGTGGGCCTCGATGAACTTCACGGCCTGAGAAGGGCCCTGAACGACGCCGAAAAAGAGCATGCATGGTTTAAGGAGAAGCACGGTCTCGTTCGTGCCGCGCGTGTGCAGCACGGTGCCGCTCACATTTTCCGGCTATCGCTTCTGCTATTTCTGTTTCTGGTCGAGACAGCGATGAACGGCAACTTCCTGGCCAAGGGCAATGAGCAGGGATTTTTTGGTGGCATCCTTGAGGCTGCGGCATTCTCTTTCATCAACATCGGGGCGGCTTTGCTCCTGGCGGTTTTCTGCGCTCGTCTCGTCACCCATCGGTCGTTTTTCGTAAAATTCGTTGGGATCATTTCAATCCTTTTCTATATCGGCTTGGCGATTTCGATAAACTTGGCGCTAGCGCACTACCGTGAGGTCAGCGGCTCGCTCGCTGACGGCGCCGGCGCTGAGGTCATCCGTAATATGCTCGCCAATCCAGCGGGTCTCACGGACATCAAGTCCTGGTTGCTGTTTGCGATCGGCCTGATGTTTTCGCTTTTCGCTTTTATCGACGGCTGGTTCGTGCTCGACCCTTACCCAGGCTACACTGGCGTTGAAAATCGGCTCGTTCGACGGCGCGATGACTACATCGATCGAAAGAAGGAACTGATCGAAGAGCTGCAGGATGTCCGCGACGACCACAACGAAAAAGTGGAGGAAATCGTCAAGCAGCTTGGTAGTCGCCGGCGCGAGCACCGCGCGATTGTCGATCATCGATCGAGGCTTCTGGCTCTTTTTGCGCAGCATCAAGACCAATTGGAGCGAGCCTGCAATCAGCTTTTGTCGATGTATCGGGAAGCCAACATCCAGGCGAGGACCGAGCCGGCGCCCAAGCATTTCGGAACGCCCTACAAACTTGATCGCATCAAGCCATACGTCACCGGCGAGCGGGAGTGGAATGAGGGAGATGTTGGCGCATCAATTCGCCAGGCGCAGGAGGAACTCAACGAGCAGGTTCGTCTGATTGGTCAGGAATGCGAACGGGGAATTGAGCAGTACCGAGATCTTGATAAGCTTCACCCGGACAGCGTGAATGTCTAGGCGAACCCGCAGACGCAAGAAAGGCAATGCGGGTACCATTGCCGCGGCCATTGCCCTTGGTGTGCTATCCGTTGCGATGTTGGCCGGCTTCGGCTGGATGTGGACCAGGTCTGGCAATGGCCATATCGACGCCAACACGAATTGCCCATTGGACGGACCCTCCAGCCTGACCGCCGTCCTCATCGACGCCACTGATCCAATTTCGGCAACGACGATGGCTGATCTCAAGAACGAGTTCCGAAAGACCATTGGGCAGGTCGAGCCGGGTGGGTATGTGAGGATTTATACCCTGAGCTCGGCGCCTGGTGAGCTGACGGTGATGTTCGATGGATGCAATCCCGGTGATGGGTCGACCGTCGATAGTTGGACCAACAATCCTGCGCGGCGTCAAAAGAAGTGGGAAAACGCCTTCGGCGATCCTTTGAACAAACTTCCCGATGAAATCCCGAATGCGGCTTCCGCGAGCCAATCTCCGATCATGGCTGGAATTCAGAAAATCAAGCTGTCGCTCTTCGATAGCAGCTTGGCCAAACAGGGCAGTCCCAAGCGATTGGTGGTCGCCTCTGACATGATCGAGCATACGACGATTTACTCGCAGTACCGATCGGGACTGGATTACCAAAAATACCTCAACAGCGCCGCCGACCGCACATATGGGACGTCGCTGGATGGGGTGGGCATCACAATTCTTTATATCGATCGGGCAAAGAAGCCATTTCAGACCCTGGATCACGCGGAGTTCTGGACACATTGGGTCCAGAACCATCACGGCGAGTTCGAAAAGCTGGTTGGCTTGGATGGGTTAAACTGATGGCGAGAGCGCACGACAAACCTTTGCTGGATCATCCACGTCTGCCGGTCGTGGTTTTCGCGGCATTGACACTCGGCGGGTGTGTATTCATCGCCATTGCAAAACTCTCAGGCGTAAATCCGATCGTCGCGGCGGTAGCACCGGCCTGCCTGATGTTTTTCTATCTCGGGGTTTCGATCTTTGCTGGAAAGCTACAACTGCACGACGAGCAGACCGGCGATAACCTCTACTATATGGGCTTCCTGTTCACCCTGACGAGCCTTGGGGTCTCGCTGTTTCAGTTTGGAACGGAAGGCTCAACCGACACGATCGTCCAAAATTTTGGCATCGCGATCACGTCGACGATCACCGGTATTGCTCTGAGGGTTTTCTACAATCAGATGCGGCGCGATCCCGCGGACATTGAGCGAACGGCGAGGCACGAACTTGCCGACATGACACGGCGTGTAAGAGCCGAGATGGAAAGCGTAACCAGGGAGTTCGCCGACTTTCGTCGTGTCAGCCATCAAATGCTCGAAGAGGGCTTTGCAGAGATTGCCGAGCAAGCGGCACGCAATGGGGAGCACATTCGATCTGCCCTGGACAATATTGCCATGGAATCGATCAAGCCTGTCCAAGAGGCGTCTGCCAAGCTCAGTGACGCGTTGCAGCACAATTTCGGGCAAGTCGAAACCCAGTTTGCTTCGATAGCGAACCGCGTTGGAGCTGCAGCGGATTTGCTGGATAAAGCCAACAGCTCGATGTCCAACTCTGTTGGAAAGCTCGGTAATCAAGCCGACAATATGGCTGCCAAGCTGGAAAAGGTGGTTGTTCCTGATGAGGTGCTGAAGAACGATCTGGCGCCGATGGTCAAGCTCCTGGGTAATGCTGTCGCACAATATGCGATAAAAACCGAAACAGCCTCGCAAGAGCAGCAAACGCGGATGACCGGTCTTGCCGACGCAGTGATCAAGGTGGCGACTGGAGTGGAGAGAGCGGCAGCGGCCGCAGAAAAGACCGCAGAAACTGTCCAAGCGCAGCAGCGTTTGACTGAGGAGTTCATGGCTGTGATGCAGAAACACAGCAATGAAACACGCGGCCTCGTCGCAACCCTTACACAACATAGCCTCCCGGCCGTGCGCACTCCCCAGCCTCTGAGCAATGCGATAGCGAACGATGTCGAGCGAGTGGCGGCACCTTCCACTGTTGCCTCCCCTGTGGAGACGCCAATCAAGGTTTCGGATGACACGGAGGGCGACACCTTCCGATCGTTAAGCAGTCCGGCGGAGGTGGAGAAGGGTGAACCGCCAAAGAGAGCAAGTTGGTGGGGCAGGTGAGTGAGGTTAGCGGAACAGCCATTACGTTTGAGCGCAAGGGCTATGGCCGCGGCCTGATACTCGGCCTGACGATGGCTGAGACGATGCTGCTTCTCGTTTTCTGCCTTTTGCTTGCTGCAGGCGCGCTCATCGCCAAGACAAAGAAAGAGGCTGCGGCAGCGCAGAAGATTGCGCAGTCCCTCAATGAGAACGCTCGCAAGCTTGACGAGGAAAACAAGCGGTTGCTGGCTCAGCTGAATGCCATGGTCAAGCCTGCAAGTCGACGCAATGTACCAGATCAAGAATGGCGTGAATTGGTCCGGGCCAAAGAGGCCGCAGAGGCAATCAAAAAAGTGGGACTGACCCTTGAGGAAGCGGTGAAAAGCGCGCCGGCCGCCAAAGTCCTCTCTGACAACGACGTCGACGTTGATCAGGCCAAAGCCATGATCGAGAAGATGAAGGTTCTGCGCGAGCTCGGCTACGTTGGCACGGGCAAGACGTCCAAGGATCTTGCTGACGCACTGAAGAAGGCAAGGAACGAGGCCTCTGCTGACAAGCCACACGATTGGCCACCGATCATCAGTCTTAGCGAGCTCGATGGCTATAATTTCGATACTGGAAGTGCGGAGCTTTCCGGTGGCTTCAAAACGAAGTTGCGGCAGATGTCGAAGACCATTGCTGGAATTGCAACTTCCTATGGTGTGGACGTCATTGAGGTGATTGGCCACACGGACGAGCAGGCGATGTCCGGTGACTCATCGAATATGGACAGAGGCCTTCAGCCCGTACTGGCGCGCAAGATGGACATTGGCACACTCCATCCTGCCGACAATGCCGGGCTTGGATTAGCGCGAGCGATCTCCGTCACAGGCATCCTGCGCGATATGCCGGAACTGAAAGGCTTCACCATCCTGCCAATGTCCGGCGGCCAGTTGATATTGCCTGGCGACCGGCTCACCGACGGCGCACAGGCCGGCGACGTCAAGGCGAGGAGGCGAATTGAGATCAGGGTCAGGCAACGTTCGCGAGAGACAGATATTGGACTGGTTCCGGTACCAAAGTTGTGAGGCGAACTGCCCTTGGGTTTCGCTCACAGGGCTTGGGGGGGATTGCGGGGATGGGGTTTTACGTTCGAAAATCGATTAGTGCGGGACCTTTCCGCTTTAACTTCTCGTCTGGCGGGGTTGGCGCGTCCGTTGGCGTGCAAGGTCTTCGTATCGGGACTGGCCCACGAGGGCATTATATTCATGCAGGCGTCGGCGGTCTCTACTACCGAGGCACTTTGGGAAAGCGCAGCGCCAAGCAGACGCTGCAACTGTCTGAATTCCCATCTGGGCCAAAGCCCCATCCAACATCCTCACCCGTGGAATATGTCAGCGGTGGCGTCGTGATGAGAGAAATCGAGTCCGCCGATGTGATCGAGATGCGTGATGAGACATTTGCCAATGTGCTTGATGAAATCAATGCGAGGCAATCGCAGACGCGAATGTCGCTCATCCTGGCCGTGCTGTTTGGGATCGCCGGATTGATCGCAGGCGCAATGCTGGGAGGTGGGGTGGCGCTGATCGGTATTGCTGCCTTTTTGCCGGGCATGCTTATTGGCAACTGGTTGGACAGCTACCGCCGGGTGAGCGTGCTCTACTATGATTTGGAGCAGGACGCGGAGGCGGCCTACGGGCGACTTGTCGCCGCCTTTGACACGCTCACACGCTGCGCGGCGAGTTGGCATGTCGCGGCTGGTGGCAAGATAGAGGATCTGACGACTTGGAAGCGCAATGCGGGAGCCACGATGTTGGTCGATAAAAAGTCGACGACGCTCCAAGCTTCCTTGCCGACGGTTGTTCGCAGCAATGTCACACCACCGTCGATACACGTCGGCCGGCAAATCCTTTATTTCATGCCAGACATGATTTTGGTGAAGGACGGAAACCAGTACGGTGCCGTTGGGTATGGAGACCTCAGGACGCAATTTGCCCCCAGCAATTTTATTGAGACCGGCAAAGTTCCATCTGATGCTGAGATCGTGAGCTATACCTGGGCTCATCCCAATAAGAATGGCGGACCCGACAAACGCTTCAGAGATAATCGGCAGATCCCTGTCTGTCGCTACGAAGCCTTGCGGTTTTCTAGCCCATCCGGGCTCAACGAGCTGGTGGAATTTTCCAAGACAAACGTCAGCCAGCCCTTTTGCCAGGCTCTATTGGCACTCGCGCAAATGCACCGAAACGCTGGTGGCCAGTCCGGCTTGCTGAAAGCGCGCTAAGGAATTGGCTTGGTCAGCAAATGCCTTCGCACGGAATTCCGTCGCCGTCCCGGTCCAATTTGGGTCCCCAGCTACAGTTATTGAGATACCAGCGCGCCTCATCGCATGAGGAGATTTGCTTACAATAGCGACGCGGTTGACACGAATAGCTCTGAGCTATTTGGCGACGGCCTGTAAGGCCGTAGGATGTGTCATTACCGGGTTTATTGTTGGCTGCATGTGTTGCTCGCCAATCCCAAGGGGCTGTGAAAGTGCCAACCCAGATGCCAATCTTGGCCCTTTGGGCATCTGCCTGTTGTGACGCGTAACTACCATGGCTGTATCGAGGCCAATCCAGGGCATAACCCTGTTCGACCATCCAAGACGCAATGCTAGCACCGTCCGCCCGCTGACAATCACCAACGAAGCGGTTGTAACGATCCCACGAAACAAAGTTGCACTGGATGGGTCGGGATTGACTGAGGAAGATGTCCAGTGCTTCTGCGGATTTGCGGCCGCATGGGTATTCTTGCCCGCTTGCGTCGCTGCAGTTTTGGCTGCTTTCAGGTGCGTCGATGCCATTGAAACGAATACGCTGTCCGTGGATCTCGATCGTGTCCCCGTCAACGATGGACGCTACGCCGACGATAGGCTTCGGTTTTGACCCGAGTGCGCTTGCTGTATTGGGTCCCGCGATCTGGTTGCCCCACCCTGTAAAGTAGGAGGTGACATAAGCGCCCACTGCTAGCGTGATCACCAGGATCGCGGCTAATGATTTATGTGAAAAGAAACGCTTGCGCATAATTGAAACCCGGCCGCGTCTTGGCCGCGAGCTGCGGCGATGGGAATAGCGATCGCGATTCAATTTTCGATCCTTTGCGAAGCTGCCAAATGTTTTGCTAGCGCGTCTTTGACTTCTTGGCTGCTGCTTTCTTGGGCGCGGCTGCTGTGCGACCGAGGCCAATCGATTTTGCCAATCTGGAGCGATTGGCTGAATAGTTAGGCGCGACCATGGGGTAATCGTTGGAGAGGCCCCATTTTTGGCGATAGGCGTCGGGCGTCAGTCCAAAATGCGTGTTCAAGTGTCTCTTGAGGGACTTGAACTTTTTGCCGTCTTCGAGGCAGACGATGTAGTCTGGAGTGACTGAGCGCTTGGGGTTGACCGCGGGAACTTGGTCGGGTTTTTCCGGTTCGGACGGCTGGCCGATACGCGCTAATGACGAATTGATGCTGGCAATAAGGTCCGGCAATGAGGAGACCGGCACTGAATTCTTGCTCACATAAGCCGCAACGATATCGGCGGTAAGCTCCATCAGCGCGGTGGCCGTATTTTGGATTTCGTCAGTCACTTCATGGCTCCGGACTTCTGCAGTGAAATCCCGATCTATTACTTATCGGCTAAAAAAACCAGTAGAGGGAGGATACTAAATGCCAGGCGCTAATAGTGATGAATGTTAAAGCGCCAATCAGAATGCGGAACCACGAGAGACGGTGGATTGATTGGGCGCGGCGTTTTCTTTGTATGACCAGGAAAGCGGCTTGAGGCTCACAGGCGGATGCATTTAGATTTGGACGAGTAGGACCTACGCATGACATTTTCGAAAGACCCGCCGCCGGAGGTTAAGCCCCAGAAGGATAAGGCAAAGACTGGATCTGAATTGGACCGCGTTCCAAGTGCGGGAGCCATTCGGGTCCGCAACGGACTCTCTGTGTCAGAAAAAGACATTGTGGAGGCGGCTAAATACGGGGGCAGGGAGCGAGAATCCTCGTCGGATAGCGACTAGGCAAAGGGGGCCAAGAATGCAGGCTCTGACCCATATCACACGTCGCAATATTGGACGGTGTCCAGAAGTGATCGCAGTCGTTTCTAATTGAACACGGCTGTTTTTTCTTGCGCGAACGCTCTACGCGGGCTCTAGCTGGTTCTCCTTTCAAAGGGGATGTAAGTCTTGGACGTAAAACAGTCAGTCTTCCAAAGCGATCTCCCTCTAAAGGAGAAACTCGAGCGCGCCAGGATGGAGTTGCTCGATCTTTCCGCCCGCAATCGACTTTTGAATGTGCCGCGGTTTTCCAAGAGCGCGAAGACGATCGATATCGTCGATGAGAAGTCGTCCGAAATTTATCGATTGCTGGTGACCGAAGGAAAGGCTTTTACCTTCCTGGCCGGCAAGCCCGATAGGCCGAAAGCGGGCCAGGATGAAAGCAGCCCTCCAGACGAAGAGATCGACTATTCCCCCGTCGCTCTCGCCCAACCAGAGGACGATGGAGTCGATAACAGAGGGATATCCGCGCGGCACTCGGACACCAAGCTGCAGACGCGTATGACCCCAACTGGGCTGCAGCGGCGGCTCCTTGATCTCTACCATGATGCCCGCACACTCGAGGAAGAGCAGGGCGTCAATATCCTCTTTCTGGCCCTTGGAATGCTGAAGTGGATTGACCCGAACAACAAAGAGAACATCCGTCAGGCCCCCCTCATTTTGGTGCCGGTTCGGCTTGAGCGAGGGGCCGCTGGAGAAAAATTCCGCCTACGAGCCCGGCCGGAAGATCTTACCGCAAACCTCTCCTTGGAACTCTATCTCGACCGCATTCACAAGCTCGCTCTGCCGCGTTTTGAGGTGGGAGATGACTTCGACGTCTCGGCCTATCTCGATGCCGTTGCCGAAGCAATTTCGACCAAAGAGGGTTGGGAGGTGCTTCGCGACGATATGGTGCTCGGCTTCTTCTCGTTTGCGAAGTTCTTGATGTACCGTGATCTGGATCCGGATCTCTGGCCCGATGGCGCAAAGATTATCGAACAACCGAAGATCCGCTCGCTTCTTTCAGATGGTTTCGAAACACGCGAGCCGCTTATGTCGGACGACATAGCGATTGATCCGCACATTGCGCCCGCCGAAATGTTGCATATCGTCGACAGTGACAGTTCTCAGACACTGGCGATCCATGACGTCAGAAAAGGTCGCGACCTCGTTATCCAAGGTCCGCCTGGGACAGGAAAATCGCAGACGATCGCAAACATTATTGGGTCGGCCGTTGCCGACGGAAAGACCGTGCTGTTCGTGGCCGAAAAGATGGCAGCGCTGGAGGTCGTCAAGCGACGGCTTGACACTGCTGGGGTGGGGGACGCCTGCCTTGAGCTGCATAGTAACAAGGCGAACAAGCGCATGATGCTAGAGGAGCTGCGGCGAACCTGGCAACTCGGATCGCCCAGGGGCCAGCTTCCTTCTTCCCTAACTGATCGCTTGCTGGAGGCTCGCGATAAACTCAACGCACATGCTGCACGAATGCACGTTGCGTTCGGAGCGTCCGAACTCACTCCTTATCAGGTTCTCGGCCAGCTAACCCGACTAAGGCAGGTCGGTCAGAAACCAGTGGACATCGAACTTACGGATGCCACAAGCTGGACAACTGACGGCGTTTCGCAACGTCGCAAATTGCTCGATGAGGTCTCTCAGCGGATCAACGAGATCGGCTTGCCGATCCACCACCCGTGGCGGGGAGTTGGCCTGGATGTCGTTCTTCCAACGACCATTGAGAGGCTCGTCCCACGCATCGCGGCGTTGCTGGACCAAGCCAAGGCACTGCACGCCAAACTGGTCGGTATCGCTGAGCGGATCAAGGCCGAGCCTCCGAAAATTCTCAGCGACAGCGGCGAGATAGAAGATCGCGCTGAGCTTCTCGCGTCCGCGCCTGGACTTCCTGCCGAGGCGCTCGTCTCGCCGGTATGGGATGAGCGTCCGAAAGACATTTCATCGCTTCTCTGGTCAGGAACGGATTTCGCCCGCAAGTCCGAGGAACTTTCGGAGCAGTTGGCGGCAACGGCTATCGACACGCCAATTGAAGGTCTCGAGACAGAGCTTGCAAAGCTTCCCTCGGAATTTCCGAAAGATGGTTTCCATCGTGCGCGACAGCTCACCATTCTGCTCCCACGCTTGAGGGAAGAAGCTGAGCGCCTGAATCAGGAACTCGGATCGGCGATATTGCCAGACACGTTGGCAGGCTTGCTCAGGCTGGCCGTGACCGGCGAGCGAGTAGCGGCAGCACCTGACGCAAGTCCGGAGGCCTTCGCAGCCACCGTTTGGGACTCCGGACTTGAGCAGGCAGGCGACCTTGCCGACAGCGTAGCGACGCTTGAGGCTGCCAGAGCCGACCTTCAGGGCAAGGTTGTTGACGCGGCGTGGAGCACCGAGGTGGCCGCGGCGCGGCAGGCGCTCGCCACACACACGGGAATATTGAAAGCATTGAACGGCGACTACCGTCGCGCCACAGCACTTGCGCGGACTATTGTGGTCGACCCTAGCGCGCCTGCGACGCAGATAGTTGGTCTCCTCGACCTTTTGATGAAGGGTCAGGCTGCCGCAGCAAGAGTCCGCGAAGGCGACGCTTTTGGCCGTTCCGCCTTCGGGGCAGATTGGCGTGGGGAGCGATCGGCTTCCGCGCCACTGCTCGCGCTAGTGGAGTGGATGCGGACTCTACGAGGGCTAGGCCCCGAACCTCGGATTATCGCCGGCCGGATGGCGGAACGCTCCGAGGCCGGTGCGCGTGCAGCGCGCGTTCGCAAGGTTATCGAAATCGGTCGGCCAATTATCGAAGGTTTCTGGAACGATCTCGGGCACCTCGCGTCATCCATGCTAGGCGACGTGGCTTCCGCCGAGCGGGCCTCGCTGCAACTGATGGAAGCGAAGGCGAGCACTGTAGCTCAAGCCGATGATGCGTCACGACAGGTTCTGACTGACGTTCCGGATCTAATCACTGAGCGGGTGGAGCTACTGCGCCGACTAGGCAGACTACAAGCACTTGCTCAAGGGATCGATGCGGGAGAGAGCCTTGGCAAGTTCGTATTCGGCTCGTCGTGGCACGGTCGAGGATCCGATTGGGCCGCTCTCACGCAAGCCGAGCTTTGGCTGAAAGAAAATGGCTCGATCCGACATCTGGCTGCGCGGTTGCCTGAAAGAATCGAGATCGCAAACTCGGCACGTTCAGCACGTGAAGCGGCCCAAGCGGCAGCGCGGGAATTGAAGGCGCTTACAGGGGATTTGAAAGCCGATGCTCCCTCCTTGTTTGGAGTAGTCGATTTTCCGGACGTCGCGATAGGCGAGGTCGTTTCTCGGCTGCAGGGTTGGCTCGATCATCAGGAGCAGCTCTCGAAATGGGTTGCCTATGAAGAGCGATCCGAAACGGCCCGAAAGGCTGGACTGGGACAGTTGATAGACGGCCTAGCCAACGGCCAGATTACAACAGGATCGGCTCGATCAGTTTTTGATATGGCCTACTACGAACGAATGTTTCTGGCGATGGCGACCGATGAGCCGGAGCTGGCAAGGTTCGACGGGGAACTGCATTCCAGGGCTGTACGTGACTTCGCAGATCTGGACCGCCAGCGCATCAAGGCCGGCGCCATCGAAGTTGTAACGGCTCATCACCGGAAAATTCCTTCAAGAGACGGCGGAGCTGGACCTGTCGGACTGCTTCGTTCTGAGATGGCGCGCAGACGAGGCCACATGCCCATCCGGCAATTGATGCAGAAGGCAGGCCCTGCCATCCAGGCGCTGAAGCCAGTGTTCATGATGAGCCCGCTTTCGGTGGCGCAATTCCTGTCGCCCGGCCGGATGTCCTTCGATCTGCTCGTGATGGACGAGGCGTCTCAGATCCAGCCCGTGGACGCACTTGGCTCGGTCGCCAGGGCCAGTCAGGTGGTCGTCGTTGGCGACGAACGCCAACTGCCACCCACGACATTCTTCGCGAAGATGACAGGCTCGCAGTCTGAAGATGACGAGGGTGAGGGCGCGCAGGTCGCCGACATTGAAAGCATCCTCGGCCTGTTCACGGCCCGCGGCTTGCCGCAGCGTATGCTGCGCTGGCACTACCGTAGCCGTCACCAATCTCTAATCGCAGTATCGAACAGCCAGTTCTACGAGAACCGGCTTTTCATCGTGCCAAGCCCTTATACCCAAGAGGCAGGTATGGGGTTGCGGTTTCATCATGTGCCGGAGGGGGTCTTCGATTCCGGCGGCACAGGAACCAATCCGGTAGAGGCGAGAGCAGTAGCGGAGGCGATCATCCGTCATGCGAAGGTGAACCCGCAAGAGACTCTAGGCGTTGCAACATTTTCGGTTAGCCAACGCCGCGCGATCCAGGATGAACTCGAAGCGCTGCGGCGACTAAATCCCGACACCGAGGAATTCTTTCACGCTCATCCAAGCGAGCCATTCTTCGTCAAGAACCTCGAAAATGTTCAAGGCGATGAGCGCGACGTGATCATGATCTCGGTGGGGTATGCCAAGAATGCCCAGGGATACATGGCCATGCGTTTCGGCCCTCTTGGCGCGGAAGGCGGCGAGCGTCGGCTCAACGTCCTCATAAGCCGCGCCAAGCGCAGCTGCGAAGTATTCGCGTCCATCACAGACGAGGACATCGACCTGGAGCGTGGCAAAGGGAAAGGCATCTTCGCCTTCAAGCTCTTCTTGCACTACGCGAGAACAGGGCGAATTTCGCTTGCCCAAGTCACGGTTCGCGAAATGGATTCAATCTTTGTAGAACAGGTAGCCAACGCGCTGATCGAAATGGGTTATCAGGTTCATGCTCAAGTGGGCATTGCCGGCTTCTTCATCGACCTCGCAGTTGCGGATCCAGAGAGGCCAGGCCGCTATATTCTTGGCATCGAATGCGATGGCGCAGAATATCACTCATCTCGCTCGGCCAGAGATCGAGACCGGCTTCGGCAGTCGGTTCTGGAAGACCATGGTTGGATCATCCATCGCATCTGGAGCGCTGACTGGTTCCAACGGCCTCGTGAGCAGCTGGAGCGAACCATACTAGCGATTGAGGCCGCCAGAAAAGAACTCGATGAGCGGGCCGAATTGGGGGTCCAGAGAAATCGAGCTGTAGCCGTGCAGGTTGTTACGGTCGACCGAGGCAACGTGACGGAAATCGGTCTCGAAAGCACAAACGGATCCGAGACACCCAATCGAGCCTACGAAGAGGCCGAACTAAAGCGACCGGGATCGTTCGAACTCCACGAGACGCCCAGCGGAATCATGGCCGGACTGGTCGAGCAGGTCGTGGCTACAGAAACGCCAATCCATGTCGACGAAATAGTTTCGCGTATTCGGGACGCCTGGGGTCTGCAGCGGGCCGGTGGCAGGATTCAGGATGCAATCGAGCGGGGGGTAAGCATAGCACAGAGAGGTGGTTCAGTAGCCCGTCGAGGCAACTTCTGCTTCAAGCCAGGTGTTCCTGTTCGTCTCAGGGATCGCAGTGGGGTCGTGTCCGCTGGATTGCGCAAGCCCGAAATGATTGCGCAGGACGAGGTCGCCCAAGGCGCTATGGAAGTCGTGAAATCCAACCTCGGTGCGACAGAGGAAGAAATCGCCACAGGCGTTGCCAGGATGCTGGGCTTCAAAGCCACAAGCGCACAATTAAGGCAGCTGATTTCAGCTGGGGTCGCCGATTTGGTTGCCAAAGGAGTGTTACGGTCCCAAGACGGCTTGTTGGTGGCCGGCGAATCCGCGAGCGAGAAATTAGCTGAAGTGTAACGGGGCGCTGCAGCGCCCTCGTTGCAATTTCTGTCGAAGCTCGGAACACCTCTTTTGCTGGCGGAGGCCGAATGGCATTTCGATTCGTACACACGGCCGATATTCATCTCGACTCGCCGCTTCGTTCGCTGGCGATGCGAAATCCCGATCTTGCCGGGCTGGTGGGCGACGCCAGCCGCCAGGCATTCGTTTCGATAGTGGATCTCTGCCTTGAGGAACGTGTGGCCGCGTTGGTCATTGCTGGCGACCTATACGATGGCGACCAGACTTCAATGAAGACAGCGCGGTTCTTGGGCGCGCAGATGACACGCCTGCACCAGGCCGGCATCATGGTTTTCAAGATCCGCGGTAATCATGACGCCCTGTCGCGGATTTCCAAACAGCTGGTATTTCCCGACACCGTTACCATCTTTGGTGGTCGTGCTCAGTCGGTATTGCAGACAGCCGGCGGTCTGGACGTCGTATTCCATGGTTTGAGCTTTGCGAACCCTAAGGCGCCGGACAGCCTGTTAACCAAATATCCGGCGGCTCGTGAAGGGGCCGTCAACATAGGCATCATGCATACCAGTCTGGCTGGATCGCCAGGTCACGACGTTTACGCGCCCTGCAGCATCGCTGACTTGCACGCCCACGGTTTCGACTATTGGGCCCTCGGCCACATCCATGCTCGCCAAGTCCATCCTGGCGCCAGTGCCGTGGTGATGCCGGGAATACCGCAGGGGAGGGATATCAACGAGGCCGGTGAGAAATCAGTCACCCTGGTGACGGTGCGCCACGACCGTTCGGTGGAGATCGAGGAACGGCTGACCAGCGTTGCGCAGTTCGAACGGGTGAGCGTCGACCTTACCGGAGCGGTGGAGTGGCCCGAGGCCGTCGCGCGTGTTCGCTTCGCACTCGAAGAGATGCGGGCAACCGTCCGATCGCGTCATGCTGTGGCTCGCATTGGCCTGACAGGAACGTCACCACTGATGTGGGCGCTGATCCGCGACAGGGACCTCCTTCTTGCCGAAGCCGAACAGGCTGCGGAACAGCTAGGCCATACGTGGGTGGAGAAGCTCGAGCTTGACCTCGCGCCGCCTCGGACGGAGACCGCCGAGGATATTGCTGATCCGATTTTCGAACTCGAGCAATCAATGCGTGCCGATGCCACCTCGGAGGCCTTCCGCGCTGAGGCGAGGGCGTTCGTCCAAAAGATGGTCGCCGACCTTCCGGCCGACGGGCGGGATTTTGCTGGGACGGACGAAGCCGGGCTGGAACAGTTCCTCGATCAGGTGCTTTCCAAGGGCGCGGACTTGGTGACTGCCCGCCTTAAGGCCGGTGGATCGTCATGAGGTTGCGGCGCCTTGACCTCATTCGTTATGGAAAGTTCACCGATCGTTCGATCGACTTCGGACCCAAACCGGAATCCGGACCTGATCTGCATATCGTGTTTGGCCTGAATGAGGCCGGCAAATCGACTGCGCTTTCGGCCTATCTAGACTTGCTGTTCGGCATCGAGGAACGGAGCCGCTACAACTTCCTGCACGAGTACAGTGCCATGCGCATCGGCGGGGTGCTGGAACTGGCCGGCTCCGAACACACGTTCACGCGTACGAAACAGCGCAGTAATTCGCTATTGAATGCGACGGGCCAACCGGTAAGCGAGGTGGCGATCACGGCGCATCTCGCCGGTCTGTCGCGCGACGCCTACACGACGATGTTCTCACTCGATGACGAGACGTTGGAAGCCGGCGGAAAATCTATCCTGGAGTCGCGGGGCGACCTCGGCAAGCTTCTGTTCACGGCCAGCGCCGGTCTTGGGAACGCAAGTGATACGTTGAACGCCCTCGAGGCCGAAGCAGACGCTCTGTATCGGAAGCAGGCGCATGGAACCGAACTGGCGCTGTTGAAGAAGCGCCTTGTTGACGTAAAGTCGCGCAGGGATGCGATCGACACCCTTGCATCAACCTACGAGGGCCTGGAGGCCGAACGTCTCGATGCAGCGCAGCAGTACGGCCGAACCATCAGCGATCGGGCGGTGCTGGTGGCCAGGCTGGATACCTTTGCTCGTTACGTGCGTGCTGCGCCGATGCTGGCGGATATCCGGCGCAAGATTGCCCGGCTGGATCAGCTGCCGGACATCGCCTCCCCAGCCCGGACATCGACGGGAAGTGTCACCGAACTGATCGATGACGATGCCAGCCTCAGAACGCGGCTGTCCGCAAACATCGACGAGACCGAGCGCCTGGCGGAAAAAGTCACTGCGGTCGACGAGGACGAACCGATCCTGTCGATTTCCGAACGCATTCGCGGGCTGGCGGAGAGCAAGGTGCGCCATACCGCGGCTGGCTTTGACTTGCCCACTCGCAGGATGGAGCTGCAAATCCTCAACAACAGCGTGGCGAGCTGCCTTGCCGCCTTGGGCCGATCTTCCGAGGCGGATCCTGGCGCGCTGCTTCTGCCTGCCGTCACCGTTGGCGTCGTTCGCGCCATGGTCGAGCAGAGGTCCGGGATTGCTACCGGGATGCGTGCCGCTCGCGACGAAGCCGCGGCGGCACTCGATGCGCTGCAGGTGGCAAGGCAGCGGGTCGGCGAGGAAAGGGCGGTGCCCGAACCTGCCAGGGCAAGGCTGGGCTCGGCTTTGTCGAAAGCGCGAGCAAGCGGACACCAGGCAGAGATTAGGACGGCTCGCGAGGCGGAAGATGCGGGAACAATCCGATGGAAGGCGGCGCTCGCGCGCTTGCGTCCATGGAACGGAGATGCCCTCGCTCTCGCCAACGTCGCGGTTCCGAGCGCCGGGCAGATTGCCGCCTGGAAGACGGTAGCGTCAGAACTGGCAAGGAACACCGCCGTACTTGCCGAACGCCTTGCTGAATACGAGGGCAACCATGCCATGCTCGCCGCACGATTGGATGCCCTTCGTGCCTCGGGCGACATTGTCGACGATGAAGCGGCTACCGCCATCCGCCGAGTTCGCGATGATGCGTGGGCAACGCACCGCGCAGCGCTGACCGGTGACACCGCTGACGACTTCGCCGTGGCATTGGCGCGCGATGACATTGCCAGCGCAGGCCGGCTGGCCGGCGCGGCGGATCTGGCTGAGATCCGGGCAACTACGCGCGAGCTGGCCGAGGCCGCGGCCAACCTGTCACGCAACGGCATCCAACGCACACAGCTCGGCAAGGATGTGGATACCCAATTGTTGGAAATCCGCGCGGCCGCCAGGGACCTGCTCGGAGACGCCGTGGAACCTTCGTCTGAGCGCCTGATCGAAAGGATCGAGGATCAGATCGAGGCGCGCAGCGATGCGCTCGCTGCCTGGGAGCAGATCGAACTTGCTCGCTTGAAGGCCGAGCGAGCCGCTGACGCCGGCGAGCAGATACGCTTGGAAATGAGAGCAGTGCTGGGAAGCGTCGGCATTGTATCAGAGTCCAACGACACCCTCGAAGCAATCATGGCCATCGCGGAGCCGTTTCTGGATCGGCAGCGCAAGGTGGACGCCGAGTATGCCGAGGCGCTCAGAATGGTGAGCTCCAAAGAAGAGGATCTAGCGGCACGACGGGTTGCAGTAGGTGTGGCGGAGCGTCGCGAGGAGGAATGGCTGGCCGGCATTACCGAAGCACTCAAGGGAACTTGGCTCGAAAGCGGGCTCTCCGCATCCGGCGTCGGCACTGTGCTCGATCAATTGGCCGAACTTTCAAGAAGCCTGCAGGAACGGGACGACCTGCAGCTGCGTATCGACAAGATGGAGGCCGACAGGGCCAATTTTCTGGTCGAGGTCATCGCCGTTGCGGTTGAAGCCGACGAGCCGACGAAGGATACCGACCCGGAGCAGTTGGCCATCCGCCTTGCCGAGCGCCTAGAGCGTGCCGAGCGGACACGTGAAACGAAGGCAAGCCTCGGCAACGACCTGAAGCGCCTCAAGGAGGCGCGCGACATCCTCGACACTGAGATTTTGGCACACGAACGCCGCAAGAACGAGGTGCTGGGCGTCTTTGGTGTCGCCACTCTGCCCGAGGTAGTCGAACGCGATGAGCTGTTGCGTGAGCGCGATGGCTTGCGCACCACCGTCGCCGAACTTGAGGAACGGATAGTGGCGGAGCTCGCGGTCGACGGATTCGAGCAGGCCCGCTCGATCCTGGACGCGATCGATTTCGACGGCCTCGCGGTCGAGAAGGCTGAGGGTGAGCAGCGGCTTCGCCTGTTCGATGAAACCATCCAGCAACAGCTGATCCGGCAGACGCGCGCGGCCGACAAGCTGGACGCCATCGGCGGTGATAGTGCGGTTGCACGCCTGGATGCTGAACGGCGCACAACCCTGCTGGAAATCGAGGAGAAGGCCGTTCGCTACATAGAGCTGAAGCTTGGCATCATGTCGGCTGGCAATGCTTTGCGGATCTACCGTGAGAGCCATCGCTCCGGCATGATGGCGCGCGCATCAGACGCGTTCAAGCTAATGACGCGTGGCCAGTATTCGGGGCTGACAACCCAGCCTGTAAGAGGTGGTGAGGTTCTCATTGCTGTGCAGGGTGACGGGCAATCCAAGGTCACCGAAGCGCTTTCAAAGGGTGCACGATTTCAGCTGTACCTTGCCCTAAGACTCGCCGGTTATTACGAGTTCGCGCAATTTCGGCCCTCGGTCCCATTCGTCGCCGACGACATCATGGAGACGTTCGACCATATTCGCTCGGAGGAGGTTTTCAGGCTGTTCGGAGCGATGGCAAACACAGGTCAGGTCATCTACCTGACGCACCATAAGCATCTATGTGAAATAGCTGAGGCTGTCGTACCGGGAACGAGGATCCATCAACTCGCACAGTAATTTTCTCCGGAATACGTGAACGAACCAGTGAAGGACGCCGAATTTGACGGCAAGTATGCGCCCAAAGTCAGACGTTCCGGCAAACTTCGCGTTCGTCCAAAAGCGGACATATCGCCCGAGCCATAGACGGCCCCGATGTGCCCATAATGGACGTCCTGCAAATTCATTGTCCTGCCGAATCTGGACTTCGAGAGCTGGCCCTAAACAGCAATTGTATCGCGCCTAGCCGTCCTATCGCCGGGGCGCCAATTGTAAACAACGGCGAACTATACCAATATCGTTACTGGCTTCTTCCGGTGCGACTCGGGAGAACGGGATGGGCAATGAACGCGAAGACGCAAACGGGAAAACACAGCGCCGCTGGCCAATACCTCGGCTATGCGCTTCAACCTGTACGCCTTTGCTTTCACCTGCTCAACGCGCCTAGCGGCGCCTTGGTCTCTCTTGAACATTTAGACGATGTGGCGGTTCACCTGGTCGGCGGCGAAGTCGTTCTTGAGCAAAGCAAGAGCGCACTGAAGCAAAATCCGATATCCGACTGGGCTGCGGACCTGTGGAAGTCTCTGGCCAACTGGCTCAGCTTCATGGCGGCGGGAGAGATCGACCCGGCGACCAGCCATTTCCGGCTATATGTCACACCGGTGAAGGCGGGTGCCTTCGCGATCGCGCTGAACGACGCGAAAACAGATGCCGACGTGGAGGCGCTGGTCGCTAACCTCGCCAAAGCCCACAGCAAGCTGAAAGCTGCACCGGCATGCGACGCCGACGTCCAAGCTTTCCTGAACGCTGATGCGGCTCATTGCGCCGCCTTGGTCAAGAATCTCGCCGTTATCAGCGTCGATGCAGATCCCGTCGATCCGATACGCGCGATCTTCAAGCCGACGGTCTCTCCGCTCATCATCGACCTAGTGTGCGAACGCGCGATCGGCGCTGCGAAGGAGGCGGCGGACAGGCTGATTAGAGCTGGCAAGCCCGCCATCTTGGACGTGGACGCGTTTCAGGCCGAGCAAAGAGCATTTGTTCAGAAGAACAACCTTCCAGGGCTGCTGTCGTCTTTCACCAAGCAACCGCCTGTCGAGGCCATCGAACAATTGATCGCCGACCGTCCCGCCTTCGTCCGCCAACTCGAGCTGATCGAGGTGGGAGACGAAGCGTGCGTCCGGGCTGTTAGCGATTACCTTAGGACGCTCGCCGACATCTCGATCTGGGGCGAAAGCGGGCTAATCTTTGAGAAGAACCTAAGTGACTGGGACGATGATCTTGTCGGTCGCTATGAGCACGTCAGTGCAGAGGTGCACGACATACAGGCCGGACACCCCGCAACGGTTCGTGGTAGAATAGTTTACAGGCGCTGCGCGCAGTTGCAGCCTCCACTCGATGGTCGAGTCGTCCCCGGTCATTTCGTCCACGGATCATTCAACGCCCTTGCCCACGGCCTGCGCCTCGGCTGGCATCCCGACTACCAGACTCTTTTGGAGCCAGCGACTTGATTGAGGCTGGCCGATCGCACCTACCGCTCAGCGACCTCGCCCTTGTCCAGAATCCAGGACTTGGGGCTTTCGCATTGTGGCAATTTGGCCAAGGTTTCCAGGCTGAGGACGAACGTCCAGCGCCGTTCGCCTTGGCGTTTCTCGTGCTGCCAATCGTCCTGCATCGCGCAACGCTCGAAATCGTGACTTCGACAAACCGACCCTCTGGACTGGCGCTCTTCGCGGCCAAGCTCGGGAAGGAACGGGAACAACTCCTCGCCGTCCACGAGCGAGCGCTGCTGCTGCGTACTCTGACATTGCAATCGGCCGCTGTCGGTGTGAGCGGGCGGCTGCTGTCCGTGGATTACAAGGATGCTACTTTAAGAGCAAACGTACCAGAACCGAAACCGAGGAGGCTCGTCCTTCCAGAGCGCGTCAAGCACCTCGGACCTGCCTCGGAGAAATTGGGTTTCTGGTTTTCGAACCTGGGGACCGCGCAGGTGGCCAACCTGTTACGGGTGGAGTTCTAGATGTATTTCCAGCTTCGAAAACTGATCCTTTGGCCCCGCAATGGTGCAGCGCCGCGGGTCGTCAAGTTCGAGCCCGGTGTCGTCAACGTCATCAGCGGCGCGTCGAAGACCGGGAAGTCCGCCGTTATCCCTATTGTTGATTACTGTCTGGGCTCGGAGAAATGCGCGATTCCGGTGGGCGTAATCCGCGAGAACTGCAGCTGGTTCGGCATTCTGATCGAGACGCTGGAGGGCGAAAAGCTCTTGGCGCGACGCGAACCGGGGGACCAACAGAGCACAGGCGACATGGTGCTGCTGGAGGGCGCACAGGTCGAAATTCCGGAGACGATCACCGACAAGACCACCAATGTCGACACGGTCAAGCGCGCGATGAACCGCCTGGCAGGACTGACTGACCTCGACTTCGAACCAGGTACAGAGAATGGATTCAAGCAAAGGCCAAGCTTCCGCGACCTCATGGCCTTCACGTTCCAACCTCAGAACGTGATCGCCAATCCCGACGTGATGTTTTTCAAGGCCGATACGACGGAACACCGGGAGAAGCTAAAGACCATCTTCCCGTACGTTCTGGGCGCGGTCACGGCAAAGATTCTCCAGGCGCGGTTTGAGATCGATCGGCTCCAGCGCAACCTCCGCCGGAAGGAGGCTGAGCTACGCGCGATCGTGTCGGCAACTGGCGCTTGGCGGGCGGAGGCGGAGGCGTGGCTGCGTCAGGCAGTCGAACTTGGCCTAGTCGATTCCTCCACTGAAGTGCCGAAGGACTGGAGTGACGTTGTTGACCTGCTTCGGCGCGTGTCGAACAGCAACTCAAGTCTTGCTCGACCAAGCCTGGCCGGCATCGATGTGGTGCTGACGCGTCTGGAAACCCTTCGTGCGTCGGAAACTGAAATCGCCGCGCGACTTACCGAGCATCGTCAGCGCCTGAACGAACTGCGCCGTCTGGTGGAGAGCAGCGAGGCGTACGGCGACGCCATGCGCATCCAACGTGACCGCTTGGACCTTTCCACGTGGCTGAGGGACTTGGCCGACGAGTTCGCCGATCCGTTGGTCGCACTCGGGGACGGCGGCCGCGAGAAGGTCTTGGCCCTTTGCGACAACCTCGGCGGTCTGGAGATCCGACTGCGGACCCACCCTGCGATGTCTAACACGCTTGACAAGGAAATCCTGCGCCAGCGCGGCGCCGCTGAAGCGGTCCTATCTGAGTTGAACGATGTCCGTAGCGAGATAGCGGTGCTGGAACGGGACTCTGACGTCGCCCGAGACGAGGCCAATCGCTTCGATAGGCTTGAGCGCTTCCTCGGTCGATTGGAGCAGGCGTTGCACGTCTACGACCGCGCCGACCAGTCGTCGGATTTGCGGCAGGAACTCACCTCGCTGCAGGCCGATATTGCAACGCTGCAAAAGACGATCTCCGAGGCCGACATCCAGCGCAAGCTATTCAACGCGTTGCACCAAGTCTCCCATCATGCCAATCGGCTGATTCCGCAGCTTGACGCGGAGTGGCCCGAGGCCCCGATTAGGCTGTTGATTGAAGACCTGACCGTCAAGGTGACTAGGGGAACGCGTGAGGACTACCTGTGGGAGATTGGCAGCGGCGCCAATTGGCTCGCGTATCACGTCGCACTAATGCTTGCGCTGCAGCACTACTTCCTGGCCGAACCTCATCACCCAGTCCCTGGTCAGCTGATCTTCGACCAACCTAGCCAAGTCTATTTTCCTAAGCGGGCGGCGGGCGACGAGGGCCCCGACCTCATCGCGTGGAGGGATCAGGACGTGGTCGCCGTCAGGAAGGTCTTTGCGCTCCTAGGCGCTGAGGTCATGGCCGCGAAAGGTCGCCTCCAGATCATCGTGCTGGATCATGCAGATGAGGACGTCTGGGGCAAGCTTCCCGGAGTCAAGTTGATTGAGGAATGGCGTGGACAGGCCCTCGTGCCTCAGGCTTGGATTGCCGCCGCATCTTCCAACGGTGGATAATAATCTGCTGCCAGAGGAGAAGGCATGGCGAACGTGGACGAGATCAACCGTCTGACGGCCCTTGGCTTGAACGTCATCACAGCCATGGATGTCGCGGAAGGAAAACTAGACGAAGCCTTCGAGGTCGCCCGCGCTCAGGAGAAACGCAAGGTCGACATCTGGTGCAAAGGAAGAAAGAACATTCCGGTTGCACTGACTGCGATATGGGACTGCGATCCTGCAAACTTCTATCTCGCGTTCGACGGCGATGATCCCAGCGACCACGCTTCGACGGATTTCATTCTTATCGACGCTGATGTCACTGACGTTGGCGGCAGGCTTACCTACGCCGCCAGCAGGGACAAGGGTCCTTGGCATCAACGTTACAAGAGCAAGAGCTGTGGGATCGCCTACCGATGGCTGCATGGCCGCGGTGTCACACCGCCTTTGCTCGGCGAGTACCAAGGCCAAGTTCACATCGTAGGAGGCATGCACCGCTTCCATCTTGCCAAGCACTATGGGACGACGCGCATGCCATTCCTCGTCCGGAGGGCCGAACTAGCCGCAGTAATGGCGTTGATCCCCTCGGCGACCGACACCGCCAACTCGTAATGGCGGGGACTGCAGAAAAGAAGCGAATGAGTTGCGAACTTACCGGGATCACTCCCCGAAAGCTGACCGACGGCTTCCGGCCCCGTTGCGGCCATTCTTACTCCCGCACTTTGGCTTTTCCAGCGCTAAACCGGCCTTGGGCGATGAATGGAAACGGTCAGATGTTCCCGGTCTGTGCTCGAAAAGTCGCATAAAAGGGCAGACTGGTGTGACGTCCGGAATTATTGGGCCTTTCACGGGTTTACCGGTCCCGAATTATCGGTTGCTGGCGGGCGGGCTATGCGATTGAAAACAGGAGAGTTTTCTGGCTAAGGGTGGGGTTTCAGACTGAGTTTACCAATGCCCTTAATGACGATTAATTCTGGATTGGCATCAGGTGATTGGGTTTGCGCAGAATATAGCCGCCCTTATTGGTAAACCCGCTCACGGTCGACAACGGATTGGTCAACCTAGGACGACAGGATTGGTAAACCGGAGCCGCCCTATCGACGAAGGTCTAGCTTGGCGCATTCACTGTCGCCGGTAGGCAGATATTCGGGCGACAATCGGGACCAGCGTGCGACGCCGCCAAGCGTGAGACACGTCGGCTACGCCGCAAATCGACACGGTTTGACCGGGCGCAATACCGCACCGATCTTCTAATCTCGGCTTAATTCCGGAGAGAGGCAGATAATTCCGGACGCCACACTGATTGGTAACCTAAGGCCACCCACCACGCGGATTGGTAGCCCACAGGAATAGGTTTGGTAACCCTTATCGAGTGAGGGCCGCTCGTACCTTTCGGCGGGTTCGTTTCAGTTCTAAGCCCGGCTTAATTCTGGACAACGACAGATAATTCTGGACGGCACAGTGGAACTCAACGCGTTGTAAGGATGGCATAGAGAAGCAGTAGCCCTCCAGTCTCGCTACTGGAAAAATTCTGGAAAATGGGTCTGCTTGGCTGGACGCAGAACGTTGTGATTATTCAGCCGGCATTTCTGAAGCTTCTCGAACACAAACAGCTTGCCTTCGCGCACGCTATCTTCGAGCGACTTCGCCTTCGCCAGATGCGCCGCAATCGCGCTGGCCAGCATGCAACCTGTTCCGCGCATCGATATAGCAAGGCGCGGCGTGTCGAAGTGGATGGGTTCATGATCGGAGCGTAACAGAATATCGGCCGATCGGGGACCCGACGCGTGCCCACCCTTGATCAGCAGGGCCTGAGGGCCGACGGCCTGCAGTCTTTGTCCTTGTTGGAGCGCACCGTCCTCATCCGAAGCCGGTTCGGAACCAGTAAGGAGCGCCAGTTCAGGAAGGTTGGGCGTGACAATGCAGCAAAGCGGCATCAAATCGCGCTTCATGGCAGCGATAGCGCCTGCTTCCAGAAGTGCGCGGCCTGAGGTGGAGGCCAGCACAGGGTCGAGTACTGCCGGCACTTGCGGAAATTTGCGCAGCACTGCGGCAACGGCAACAATGATCTTGGCAGTCGCCAGCATGCCGATCTTGATTGTGGCTACGTCGTTGGCCTGTAGCGCGGCACACATCTGATTGGCCACCATGCTGGGTGGCGAATGATGGATTTCGATCACGGCGTCGTGCGTTTGCACCGTTAGCGCTGTGACGGCGAGACAGGTGCGCACGCCAACGGCAGAGATCGTCTCGATGTCGCGTGCTATTCCAGCACCCCCGCTGGAATCTGATCCGCCAACGACAAGCACATGCGGTTCTCGTCTCATCGCCATCGGTCCGTCTTTTCGATCCATTCTCGCGTGCGCGCTTCGGGGTCGAAGCTCAACGTGATGTCCGTGACCACTGCGGCGCTGTTGGCGCCGGCCTCAAAGACGCCGTCGAGGCGGTCGGGGTTGAGGCCGCCGATGGCGACCAATGGGATCGGCGCCACCCGCCGCTTCCACTCGCTGATCCGCTCTAGCCCTTGCGGTGCCCACTTCATTTTCTTCAAAGTGGTGGGATAGATCGGACCGAGCGCGACATAGTCGGGCTCGGCAAACATGGCCGTTTCCAGCTCGACATGATCATGCGTGCTCAATCCGAGCCTGACGCCCGCTGCCCGTATCCTCGAGAGGTCGGCCGTTTGCAAATCCTCCTGGCCCAGATGCACGAAATCGCAGCCTTCCTCGATTGCCAGGCGCCAATAATCATTGATGATGAGCTGGCTTTTGTGTTGGACACACCAGGCCTTCGACTTGCGGATCTCCGCGCGCAGCCCGGTTTCATCCATGGTTTTGATGCGAAGCTGAATCAGCTTGACGCCGAGCGGCGCCAACCTTTCGATCCAGGCGGCGCTGTCGACGATCAGGTAGAAGGGATCGAGCTTCATGAAAAAACGGCCCTGCCGACCATCGGTGTCGATGGCACGGCGACGTCGCGCGGTTCGAGCATTCCCGAACTGAACGCCTCACGACCGGCGTCGACCGCCTTACCGAAAGCACGCGCCATGCCGACCGGATCTGCCGCCTTGGCGACCGCTGTGTTCAGGAGCACGGCGTCAAAGCCGAGTTCCATGACGGTGGCCGCGTGCGACGGCCGTCCGAGCCCCGCATCCACAATCAGCGGGACGCCAGGGAAATATCCGCGCATCGAGCGCAGCGCCGTCATGTTGACCGGTCCCAAGGCGGAACCGATCGGTGCGCACCACGGCATCAGGACCTTGCAGCCCGCTTCCAGCAGCCGCTCGGCGACAACGAGATCGTCGGTGGTATAGGGGAATACCGCAAAGCCGTCCTCGCACAGGATGCGGGCGGCTTCAACCAGACCGAACACATCCGGCTGTAGCGTGTCGTGATTGCCGATCACTTCGAGCTTGATCCAGTTGGTGCCGAAGACCTCGCGCGCCATTTTCGCGGTGGTGACGGCTTCCTTGACGGAGAGGCAGCCGGCGGTATTGGGCAGGGTTCTGGCGCCCAGCGAGCGGATCAACGACCAGAATTGTTCGCCGGCCCTACCGCCCGCCATCTCACGCCGCAACGAGACGGTCACCACCGACGTGCCCGATGCCTTGACTGCATCGGCAAGGATGGCCGGCGAAGGATACTGAGCCGTGCCGAGAAGCAGGCGCGACGAAAGCTCGGTTCCATAAAGCTCCAACATGCTAGCCGCCCTGCATGGGCGAGAGGATTTCGATCCGGTCGCCGTCGCTCAACTGGAACTCCGCGCGGTTGGCTTTGTGCACGAGGTCGCTGTTGACGGCGGTGGCGAGCCAATCGCCCTCATAGTCGAGCGCGGCAAGCAACTCGGCCAGCGTGGTGGCGGCAATCTCACGCGCCTCGCCGTTGACCATCAGTTTCATGAGCATGCTCCTTGGTTCTGTCTTGACTGAAAACCAGGTCGGCAGCCTGGCGCGCCATGGCGGGGGCGAGGAGAAAACCGTGACGATAAAGACCGTTGATCGCGATGATCTCACCGTCTGTTTCGACGCGTGGCAAATTGTCGGGAAATGCCGGACGGACACCCACACCGGTTTCAACGATCTCGGCCTCACCAAAGGCCGGATGGAGGGCATGGGCGGCGCCCAGCAGCTCCATCATGGAACGCGCCGTCACCGGTCCGGCGCTCTGGCTTTCAATCATCGTCGCTCCGATCATGAAACGGTGATCGGTGCGCGGCACGGCATAAAGCGGAAAGCGTGGATGAAGCAAACGGACCGGCCGCGACAGCGAGACATCAGGCGTGCGAAGGATCAGCATTTCGCCGCGAACACCGCGCAGCCTGTCATCGGCCGCTGCCATTCCCATGCAGTCTATCTGACGGGCGAATCCCGAAACAGGCCGGGCGTCGCAGCCGAAGTGGAATTTGACACCCATGGTCGCAAGCTTGTCATGAAGTGCCGCCATCGCCGGGCGTGGGTCGAGGTGAGCCTCGTCGGGGAAGAGCAATCCACGCCGGAAGCGGCCGGCGAGGTCGGGTTCCAGGAGCGCAATTTCGTTTTCATCGACGCGCCGATGCCCTGACGTGCGACTGGCGAACCGGTCAAGCTCACCGGCATCACGCGGCGCGGCCACGACCAATGTCCCGGCCCGTGTCACCTGACCCGACAGCACCGCATCCCACCAGTCGGCAGCATCGCGTCCGAGATCCAGCACCGGCTGCTCCGCGCTTTCGCGCTCGCACCATGGCGCCAGCATGCCGCCGGCGAACCACGACGCGTTGCCACCAAGGCCATGCCGCATCTCGGCGACGGTGACCGTCGCGCCGCGGGCGGCGAGTTCGAAAGCGACGGTGAGGCCGGCAACGCCGGCCCCTTTGACGAGCACCCTCATGATGGTTTGGGAGCCTCTGGCACGACCGGTACGCCAGTCTCGTCCGCCTGCATGTAGAGATCGCCGCCCTCCCGGTATTTTGCCGCCATTGCCGCCATGCCTTCCTTCTGGGCCTCGGCACGGATGTCGTGGGAAATGCGCATGGAGCAGAATTTCGGCCCGCACATCGAACAAAAATGTGCCAGCTTGTGCGCCTCCTTGGGCAAGGTCTGGTCGTGGAAGGACCGTGCGGTTTCGGGGTCGAGCGACAGGTTGAACTGGTCCTCCCAGCGGAACTCGAAGCGCGCGCGCGAAAGGGCATCATCCCTGGTTTTCGCTGCCGGATGGCCCTTCGCCAGATCGGCTGCATGGGCGGCTATCTTGTAGGTGATCACGCCAATCTTGACGTCGTTGCGGTCGGGAAGGCCGAGATGCTCTTTCGGCGTGACGTAGCAAAGCATTGCGGTGCCGAACCAGCCTATCATGGCGGCACCTATCCCTGAGGTGATGTGGTCATAGCCCGGCGCGATGTCGGTCGTCAGCGGCCCCAACGTGTAGAACGGCGCCTCACCGCACACTGCGAGCTGCTTGTCCATGTTCTGCTTGATCTTGTGCATGGGGACATGGCCCGGGCCTTCGATCATCACCTGGCAGTCCTTTGCCCAGGCAATCTTGGTGAGTTCTCCAAGTGTTTCCAGTTCGGCGAATTGCGCCGCGTCGTTCGCATCGGCGATTGAACCGGGACGAAGGCCGTCGCCGAGCGAGAAGGAGACGTCATAGGCTCTGGCGATGTCGCAGATCTCCTCGAAATGCTCGTAGAGGAAGCTCTCCCGGTGATGGTGCAGGCACCATTTGGCCATGATCGAGCCGCCGCGCGAGACGATGCCCGTGACCCGGTCGACGGTCAGCGGGATGTAGTGCAGCCGCACGCCGGCGTGGATGGTGAAATAGTCGACGCCTTGCTCGGCCTGCTCGATCAGCGTGTCGCGGTAGACCTCCCAGTTCAGATCCTCGGCGATGCCGTTGACCTTTTCCAGCGCCTGATAGAGCGGCACCGTACCGATCGGCACCGGCGCATTGCGCACGATCCAGTCGCGGATGTTGTGGATGTTGCGGCCGGTCGACAGGTCCATCACCGTGTCCGCGCCCCAGCGGATAGCCCAGACCATTTTTTCGACCTCTTCGGCCATCGACGATGTGACAGCCGAGTTACCGATGTTGGCGTTGATCTTGACCAGAAAATTGCGACCGATGATCATCGGCTCGCTCTCGGGATGATTGATGTTGGCGGGAATGATTGCGCGCCCGCGCGCCACCTCGTCGCGCACGAATTCGGGTGTGACGAAATCTGGGATCGCCGCGCCGAAGGCTTCGCCGTCGCGTTGCAGCTTGCCGCGCATCACCTCGCGGCCGAGATTCTCGCGGATGGCTACGAACTCCATTTCTGGCGTGATGATGCCGGCGCGCGCATAGGCAAGTTGGGTCACCGCCTTGCCCTGCTTGGCCTTGAGCGGCCGATTGCGTATCGGAAATTCCGGTGTCAGGCGCTCGCCGGTGGCGAATCCATTGTCTTCCGGCCGGACGTGGCGGCCGTCATAGGCTTCGACATCGCCACGCGCCGTGACCCATTCGTGGCGAAGCCGGGCAAGGCCTTTTTCGATGCTGGTTTCGACTGATGGATCGGTGTAGGGGCCGGACGGATCGTAGACGGTGACGGGCGGTTCGCCGGCCGTCGGATGGACGGAAATCTCGCGCATCGGCACCCTGATCTGCGGGTAGAGGACGCCGGGCTTGTGGATTTTCCGCGAGGCGGGCAGTGGTCCCGTCGATACGGCGGGGGTGAGGGCATTCATCGTGAGGCTCCTTTGCTCATGCATTGGAGACCCAGTTCTGTGCCGGAAGGATGAAAAGACGCTTCTGTAGACCTGCTGCAACAGGACCTCGGGCGTAAACTCCCGCAAAGCGCTTGCACCGTCCCTACGCCAGTATGAACTGGATCAGGTTCAACGGGTCACTGCGCCGCGAAAGCCAGCAGTATCTCAGCCCCTTGCCGGGACTCCCCTGGTGAATGCCTTAGGTTGAACGGGCTGACGCTATCTTGTCAAGCGCATTCGGGCGCCTTCGGCCGGTGGCGACGACCGGCGGCCAGCCGGGCGGAGAGCTCGCGCATGCATCGGGGACAAGTCACGCCCCGTAGACCGGGGCTGAATGGCCAAAGCCTCATTCGCTTCGTGAAGGATGGAGAAACTGTATTGGCCATGTGCGCGTATCGACCAAGTAGCTCAGGCGGTCACGGATGTGGTTATTCTGGTCGAAGGTGACGAACGGCCTTGGGGGTCACCTCCTTTAGGATTCAGAGGTTGGAAGACGGCTTCTCGCGATCACGGCCATCAGGAAATACCTGTCTTCGGCTCAACCTCGACATGGCGTCCGATCGACCGCAGATATACAGCTATCTCGTTCATGAGATGATCGCGTTCGCCGTAGATTTCAGCAATCCTACGCAGCTGTGGCTCGACGGCCCTCCGTTGCGCTGGCGTGAAATCAGCATCGCCAAAGACGTATCCCAAGTTGCCAATCGCGCAAATTTTGCAGCCGGCGTCCACAACTGCTTGTACGAATGCCGGAATGTCTTTTTCTTGCATGGTCTTCATGTCGAACCTCTCGTGAATGGCGTGCTTGCGCCCCAATCTGCCTTTTCAGCGTGTCCTCTGGGCGGCGCAAGCCCTGAGCGTGACTGTGCACGGGCAACCTCGACTATCCCATCTGCCACGCTCTTTAGAATCGGTGGGGTCTGGTGATCGCAGGCTGGGCCACTCAAAAGCCTGCAAGAAGAAAGTCATGGCGACCATTGCTCAAGATCGCAAGGGTGCGTGCAAGACCTTCCGTTGGCAGTCATGCACGCTCGCTCAGAGATAGTCCGGCCGCGGAAATTCTCCCTTATTCGTAAGAAAGCTCATTGAGCAACTGGGCATTGAGCAACTGGGTCTCACGTCACGGGTCTCGTGTGCTTCACAGCCGAAAAATAGCCGCCGTGGCAATTCTCGAAAAGTGCAGGCTACCTCGTTAAGGACACTGCGGATGATCGTTCGCGCTTGGCAAAAGCGAACGGATTAGTCTATGGCTCTCGGCAGGGGGGCGAGTTATGCGGCGGGTGCGAATCCTTCAAGTAGGCGATATTCACTATCCGGACTGGCATCCTTCCTCTAGCAACATCGATGCCAAGGATAGCAAGTTCGCTCCGAAAATAACGCAGAAGCTACGCGCGTCTTCGCTGCGTGCCGTCTTGACGAAACTTCGGCGGCTGACGACTTCGAAGCCCTTGGATTCGATCGCCTTCATGGGGGATTTCACGAGCCGTGGCGACAAGACCTTCATTGCTTCGGCATTCCAGCATTTCACGTTGCTCTGCCGCGCACAGGGACGCAGTTCAAAGGCGCTTCCGTTGATATTCGTACCGGGAAATCACGATGTGAACCGTGATGACGCGCGCGAACTTGGACCGACTGAGAAATTCAGCGAAATGGCGAGTTTAGCCGCCCGCTTGGGTTGGCAGACCGTTCCCGTGGACCAACCCGTGCACTTCAGACTTCCGACAGGATCCGCAGGCGCAAACTTCATCCTCGTCAACACAGCGATAGGCAGTTGGGAGCTTCAAAACCTTCCCGCGTTCCTTCGTGATCGTCTCGAGGCACTCAGTCCTTCTACAGAGCCTCTAGATCTCGGCTCGCCGGACATCTCGGGACATTCGCCCGCGACACCTCCCAGCGATCCAGACAAGGAGGCGTCCGACGACGAGTATTACGGTCAGATGGACACGCCATACATCTCGCGTGAGATGCTTGCAGGCCTACAGGAATTGCTCCAGCAGCCCGACATGCGTTACGGCATCATAATCGGCCATCACAATCTGCTGCCACAAAAGACTCCGCGCATTACGCCATACGCGGAGATGCTCAACAGCGGATTTGTCAGAACTCAGCTGCTGCAGGGCAACAAGCCTATCGTCTACCTGCATGGACACATACATGCTGATCCGGTCGAGATCGTCAACGATCCAAGGTTTCCGGACGGCAAATTGATCTGCATCTCAGCACCAGAGATACAGTCAGGTTTCAATGAGCTCGTCTTCTTCACGACCGATCAGGGAGAGCTCGTCGGCATCCGACTTATACCCTACCGCACCAATGTCGCCGACGGGACGGTCATGGAAGGCGAACATTGCTTTATTTCGACCATGTCCAACGGCAAGGCCTTTCTGAACAACGACACGTTTGACCTGCTGCGCCGACTGCGCGACCATGCCACCAGGCGCGGGAATGGGTTACTCTTCTGGGACGAGATCACTGAGATTGCTGCCTCCGCCGAGCTCGGGCTAGATCTGGAAGACTCTCTTCTGATGCTCCAAGCGGCGCGCTTCATCGAGATAGACGGCCTCACCAAGGCAAACTCGGCTTGGCGCATTAAGGTAAGGGACGAATAGCGATGGAGAATCCGTTCGGCCCCAACAGGATCGAGTACGAAAGCCGCCCGATACTGTGGTTCAGTCAGAAGTCGGCGTTGATTTCTGCCGCCGCCAAGCCGGTCTTCGTCGCAGGGACGAGAGGCAGCGGCAAGACCAGCATTCTTCGCTCGCTTTCCACAGTCCATATTCTTGAAGACAAAAGTCTCTCGGACCAAGTCGGCAAGCTCGCTTGGTATGGCGTCTTCTTCCAGCTCAATGAGACATTCTCGCCCCTAATCGACAACGCCGTTCTGAACCTCATTCCGGAGCGGATACGCTTCGACACGGCCGCCGTGATCCCGCGGCAATTCGTAATCTTCTCTCACTATCTGGAGCTGAAGATAGTCGAACGCCTGCTCGAGAGCATCGGCCAGCTCAGACGCGACGGCCACTTGAAATACCGGGCCTCCGAAGATAGGGACGTCGCCCTGGCACTGCATCGCGAAGTGCTGCACTTCATACCCCAACCTGCCCGTCTCGACTTCTTCAGCATCGATGAGCTGCGGGGTGGGATAACCCGGTACGTCGACGAATGCTTCAACGCGTTCTTCTTTGCCGCCGATGCCGGAGCGACCGGCTTCAGAGCAACAGACCCTGGCGCGATCATTAACAAGGTCGCGACCGCGATCACTCCACTTTTAAATGGCCCATCTTTCGCCGGTGACAGGGCGCCCTTCTTCAAGATACTGATTGACGACTGTGAAGCACTGACACCGCTCCAACAGCAGTTCCTGAACACCTTGGTGAGAAAGACGCGCGGCAACGTGAAATGGGTCCTCGCCTACATCGGCGGCCTCTACGACACGATCCGGACGATCATACCCGGCCAGTCGCTCTCGAATGCTGACCGGGACGTCGAGAATCTTGATTCAGTCGATCCGAGGGAGTTCGCCACGCTGTGCGAGAACGTGTCGTCGCTTCGGCTGTACTATGCGCTTCCTGACCATCTGCGGAGTGATCTCGAGCGCAACGATGCGCTCAGCGCGTTTTCGCTCAAAAACCGGCTGGGGCGGCTTTCCGTCAATGACATCATCGAGCGGGTTATCATATCGGGTCATTCCGAGGGCAGAGAAGAGCTTGTGGCACTTGCTGATGCAGCACGTGAATTCCTCTCCGTGAATTTGAGGACGGCGGATCAGCAGCAATTCCTTCTTGATCGAAAAGCGCGCCCTTATGCCGAAGGGCTGGCGCTCGCGCTCATGAACCCGGAAATTAAGCGCCGGCCCATGAGCAAGGCGGATGCTTCAAATCTGAAGAGGTCGATCGCCCGGAAACAGGGATGGGCTTTTCTGAAAGCGTGCCAGATGCTGCGTCTGCATGACTACCCGTACGTAGGGCACCAGATCATCACATCATTGAGCGACGTCTGTATACGCGATTTCCTTGATATAATGGGAGAGATCTTCCGCCGCAGTGTTCCGAGTTCCAGTGATCCACGAAAACTGGTGGAATTCATCAACTCGGATTTACAGATTCATCTCGAACAGCAGAGACAGGCTGTGAACGCCGCCTCTCAACGGAAGCTTGATGGACTTCAGGCGCTTTCACATCCGTACGAAGAAGAGAGCGTGCGCATGGTGCGGGCGTTGGGTTACCTGACCGCTCGCCTCCAGACAGAGTTTGCCGAAGAAAATGCTCTAGGAACGACAGAGAGAGGCATTTTCAGGGTTGATCTAAAGGAAATGCGCTCGCTGGTGAACCGACTGGAGCAACCCAGCGGAAAACTGGACGAGGTCCTGCGTCGGGCGGAAAGGGATGGGTTTATCCGGGAGGTCTCCGCCGCCGGCAACTTTGAGGTGGACCGCGCCGACCCCGCATCGAAGGAGATGATGATCAGATTGCATCGGCGATTTGCACCTTACTTCGGGTTCTCCTATCGCGGCCCGTACGAAATCAACACAATCCCTGCGGCGCGGATGGTCGACCTGCTTTTTACCAGGCATCGGCTCCCAGAAGACTGGGCCGACTCGGTGTTTAAGGAGCTCGTCGCGCGGCCCGCACTCAAGACCGAATTCCAGCACTCGCTTTTCGAGAGCGATCTCGAATGACCGCTTCAACTGTCGAGTATCGAGTCTTCGGCCATCTGGCCGTCACCGAGAAGGCGAGAGATGCAGGTACCTGCGAAACGATGGAGGCAGATATCGCGATCGTCGCGCTTGGATGGGAAACGCGTTTCGCCGCGTTCGAAAACCATCTTGACCTGAAGGTCGGCAAGATCGTGGTTCTGGACTTTGCTCTGAAGGAAGCGAACGTCCCAGCCGTCGAAGAAAACCGGCGAAAGCTCATCGCTATGGGTACCCGATGGGGCGTCGAAGTGACTGTGATCACCCTCGAGCCTTCCATCGAGTATCAGAAGAACATCAATCTCCTCGATCACCTGCTCACTCAGATGGCCGCTTCATGTGGCTCATACGAAGGAAGCCTGCGGAAGGTTTTCGTCGAGTGCTCGACGATGCCGCGAATCTACATCCAATGGCTGATTGCGGTGGCATTCAAGAAAATGTCGATTCAGTCTCTCGAATTCGGGTACGCCGAAGGTATCTACGGGAACGCGATCGGCAAAGAGGATTTTTCCAGCGGCTTGGACCGATACGTCACCGTCCCTCATCTTCAAGGCAGCGGAGGAATGGGCGAAGAGAAAGTCCTGCTCGTGGGGATCGGAGGAGATGCCGACGTATTCTACGGATTGATCGATATCGTCAGTCCGGAACGGATCTCGCTCCTCGTCCCAAGAAGCGACAAGAATGCGCATATCGATGCTTTGCTCGATCAACAGGTGGCCAAGGTACGTGAAACCCACCGGCTCGAAGATGGCGAAGTTCGCGACATCCAGGCTTTCGGGCTGATGGCCCACCTCGATGCTTTCGAGACGTATCTCGACGGGTTCGGCTCGCGTGCGGTGGTGAACGTTTTTGTCAGCGGCCCGAAGGTTCAGGCCATCGCTGCTGCCGTGCTCGCCTGCTCCGACAGCCGCGTCCATCTCAAGGCAAGAATTCCCACCTCCTATGCCCATCGTGAAGTCTCAGCGAATGGGCGGTATCATATCTATAGGCTGATTGACCTGACATCCCCTGCCTGCAGCCTTCCCGGGACGTTCTGACACTATCTTGCATTCGAGTAGCATCATGGTCCCAGTAGCCGTTCCGCCAAGCCTTCAGCGCATGTTCGTGTCGCCCGATCCGGTCGATGGGGGGCTAATTCCCACTTGGAAGCTGCTCTACATCAGATCAGGGGGGAATGCAGACTGGCAGAATTCCGTCTAATTAGCGACTAGCTAAAACATATACTCAGGCGAGACTGTTCAGCATAGAAATAGTGAGTCGGCCGTGAACTATCCGCAAGCCATTGATCTGGCCTGTTGATTGAGGCGGATAGCGGCTTTGGAATTGCAGGATTAGCGGTATTTGGACGCTGTTTTCCTGCAATTCGGTTTTGCGATTCCCTTG
>NZ_NSFU01000037.1:0-32665 GCF_002294875.1 Mesorhizobium sp. WSM4312
GTGACCATGCGCACCGAGGCCAGGTGGTCGCGGTGGAGGAAGTATTTGACGCCGTTGACGACCTTGATGTCGGGATGGGGATAGCGGGTGTAGATTTCCGCGCCCGGTGTCGCCGGATTGATCTCGACATCGGCGTCGGGATAGAGGGTCGTGGCGAAGCTCGAGCTCTTCTTCGCCCGCGCTCCGTCAGGACCATAGGCAAGGTTGACGGTGTTGGAGGCAAGGCTGACCGTCTTCAGCCGGTTGGCCTCGTCCCAGCTCAGCGTGCGGCTGCCGTCGGAGGTGAGATTGCCATTGGCGTCATAGGCGAGAGTCTTACTGCCGACCGCGGTTGGCGCATGCGGACGAGCCGCGCCCGCCGAGGGATAGACATAGGTGCCGGCCACACGGCTGCGTGAGATCAGATTGTCGTTGGCGGCATAGACGAAGCTTTCGCTCAAGCTGGCGTTGCCTAGGTTGGTGCTTGAGATCAGCCGGTCGGCATCGTCATAGCCATAATTCCAGCTGTCGGAGGGTGTCCGCCCCGTGATGGTGGTGATGCGGCCGAGAGCGTCGCGCACATACTGGTCGTCGAGCAGTATGGTCGCGCCCTTCGAGGTGGTGACGCGCGTCAGCCAGCGGCGCGTCGGCGAATAAGTGAAGCTTGTCTTCACGCCATTGGCGTAGGTGATCTCCTTGGTCTGGCCATCGGCCTCGTAAACCGTGGACGTGATGAAGCCGGGGGCCGAATAGAGCTTGTTGCCGGCAGTGTATTGCAGCGGGTTGGTCCAGGTGCCGAACCACAGATCCGACGGCGCCTGATAATTCTTCAGGATCATTTGGCCGGAGCGATCGTGGATATCGACCGTGATGTGCGTCAGGCCGGCAAGGGTCGTGTCATGCCGGCCAAGCTTGCCCAGCCCGTCATAATTGTAGCTGTGCGTCGCTGTCGCATTGGTCGAGGTGGTGAGCTGGCCGATATTGTACCAATAGCTTGGAGCCGCCTGGTCATAGGTGTTCTGCGTCAGCACAACCGGGCTGCCGCCAGGTGCCGTTGCCGTCTTCAGGATCAGCCGGTCCATCTGGTCGTAGCTGAGATTGGTGACCGTGCCCCTGGCATCGGTCTGTTTGATCAGCCGGTTGGCGGCATCGTAGGTGTAGGTCCAGGTGCCGAGATCGGGATCGGTCGCCGACAGCCGGTTGCCGAGCATGTCGTAGGTGTAGGTCCAGGTCGAGCCGCCGGGATCGATGACGCCGATCAAGCGGCCGAGCGGATCGTAGTTGCGCCGTTCCGCCAGGCTGAGGCCGGTGGCATCGCGCGCGATGCCAGATCGGGAACGAGGATGCGGGCAGGGCGAGCCAAGCGGTCAATCTACACGCGGCATGGACGGACGACATGGGAAAAGGTGCACTGTCACCGTATTCCCATGCGGTCAATCTATACGCGGCGATAGCTAGGCGAACAGGGTAAAAAGTGCACTGTCACCGTAATTCTGTCGGGGGCATGAGAATTTCGGAGGGAAGCTTTACAAGCAACTCTCTGCCGATAACATCTTTAATATAGTTATCGCTCAGCGGCAGGTCTCCGTTCTCGTAACTTCCCTTTATTACTTTTAGTCCATCGGGTCCAACTGTAACAAGGGCAATTGAGAAGGCGTTAAGTATAACACTCGCCTTATCCCTGAATAGTTCTGCTCCAATTATCGGAACGAAGGAGTAGAACTCGTCATAAGATATAGAACCATCTTTCTCTCGAAGCCAGTCGATATCTGATGATATTTTCCACCAGTCATTATGTCTTTCAACTGCAATATTATTAGATCCAGCCAGCATCAAATCTCCAACTAGTCTTGCAATTAGATTTTCTGGAGCGTACTTATCTCCGATATGCATCCTTGGATTGCTGGCTATATGCCCTAGCGCGTCCGTTAGTATTTTCACGTCAGATTCTGAATACGATTTGACCATCGGACGGCTCCACCTATGGAATTACGCTGACTGGCTGCAGATCGGCAACGCATCGGGCTCGCGTGTCAGGTGCGCCCGAAGCGCTTGACCAGGGCCAGTCGGCCGCCTGTTTCACCAGCCCTGCGCGCACAGGATTCAATCCGACATAGCGCACCGCCGACAAAAGGTGGTCCTCGTCCGTCGCGACGGCGCCGAAACGGCCTTGCCAGAAATGTCCGGTTTTCTTCTGCCGAGCATGGATGATGCCGGCATAGGCGCGGTGCGCCTTGGCCAGCGCGCGCCGCAGGCCGTCCGGGTCGGCCAGCGCGCGCCGCAGGCCGTCCGGGTCGGCCGGCGTCAGGATCAGGTGAACATGGTTCGGCATCAGGCACCACGCCCAGATGCCGACATTGGCAGCGCGAGAATGCTCGACCAGCTGGGTCTTGTAGAGCGCGTAGCTTCGGGCGTGAAAAACACCTTGGCCCGCCCATTGCCCCTCTGCGTGACATGATGCGGCAAACCGGGAACGACGATACGGGCAAGGCGAGCCATGCGGTTGATCTAAACGCAGCGACAGCCAGGCGAACAGGGTAAAAAGTGCACTGTCACCGTAATTCCTTCACAACGTAATTCCTAATGCCATGTGGGAATAAGGTATTGCGAAATAGCTCGTATAATACCAAGAACGGAGTCAATGATATCAGAATTCGTATGCTCACGAGGAGCAATCCAATCAAGCTCAGGAATTTCCGGAAAATTTACTTGATTTCTAAGGGTTAGAGCGGTGAGGTCATTGTGAGTAAGTAAAGCTGGCTCGCCTTGTCCAAAATACGGAAAACGAAAACTCAACCAAATTTTACCCCCGTATCTGGTTTTCACCGACATTCGCATAGACACTCGATGGCCAAACCTATCATTCAAAAAACCTGAGAAAACCAAATCGCTGCCATCAAACTCTACGGTCGGATGATCCAGATTCATCGATGGAATGGTATTAAAAATATACGGTTTTAGGTGCCTATAATTGGATATCTTCATGTCATTTGAAGTCAAGCGCAGCGGAGAGGTGCTATAGTCAACCTCCAATCTCCAACTCTCAACAGCTTTCTTGAAATTCTCAAATATCTCCCTATTTTTATTATCTGGCTTAATCCCGCAAAGGTCGGCACTGCGCATTTTTGTTATCATCTCTTTAAGCTCATCGACAAAGCACCCGGAGCGTTTCGCCCAAAAATCTGTCGCCATAAGCCACGGAGAATTATAACTAATTCCGCTAAAGCCACCTCCGTGGCTGTCAAAATCACGCAAAAGTGCAGCCAATAGATCCCGCAAGCCCTGCATTCTCGCATCAGTCACGTAATCTCTCCTCTAGTCGCTTATGGTAAGCGCGGTCGTGGACGGCCGACTGGGCCTGGCATGGCGATTGGTGGACCTCTTTCAATCCCCTGAATAAGTCCGTTTAGCGCATCATTTGCCCAATTGCTCGCATTTTGTCGTGCGTTGTCAAATACGTTAGTATTGGTCTTTACGAGATCATAGTTCGCGATACCATGTATTTTGCTTGTGTAAGTAATAACATCGTAATTGCTCAAATCGGTTCCAACTATCTGGCCGATGACGGCCCGATCCTTTACTGCCTTAGAAATCTCGTCAGGCGTTGCTGGGCGCAAATCGATACCCAAAGCCTTCGCTGCAGCCTCCCATTTGCTAGCTTGAGCGGCGTCTTTTGCCTGAAGGTCGGCACGGTATACGTGTGTTACCGGCTTCCAATCGAAGTAGCTGGCCGATTTTGGACCTGTTATCTGGATGGCGTCTGGTCTGCTCTTTAGACCTAATTTACCTCGACTTGTAATGAATCCAACTAAATCATCTGCCATCTGCTTTATGCTAACTCCTGGTGTGAATTGATGCCCTTTACTATTACCGCCCGCCAAGCTGCCTGCCAATTTGTCGTGTGCTAACGTTCCGTTGATCGAGTTGAATTTCGAGTCAGGCTCGTTTGTCTCGACAGAATGCCCATTCGGATCACTCTTATTGACCGGATCGTTCAGTGCATACGCGTATCGGTTGGTCCCAACCCCCTCCTTCGTCGGATCCCAGTCATCGGGCGAAATGAACCTCCCCAGCACCGGATCCATGTAGCGCGCGTTGAGATACAGCAGCCCGGTCTCGGCATCGAAGCGTTCGCCGATGTAGCTCTTCTGCGTCTGGAAGCCGGTGTTGAGGCGCTCGCCGTAGGTGGCGTAGTTGGTTTGCTCGACGATGGCGCCCGAGGCATCAGTGACCATACGCACCGAGGCCAGGTGGTCGCGATGGAGGAAATATTTGACGCCATTGACGACCTTGATGTCGGGGTGGGGATAGCGGGTGTAGATTTCCGCTCCAGGTGTCGCCGGATTGATCTCGACATCGGCGTCGGGATAGAGGGTCGTGGCGAAGCTCGAGCTCTTCTTCGCCCGCGCTCCGTCAGGACCATAGGCAAGGTTGACGGTGTTGGAGGCAAGGCTGACGGTCTTCAGCCGGTTGGCCTCGTCCCAGGACAGCGTGCGGCTGCCGTCGGAGGTGAGATTGCCATTGGCGTCATAGGCCATCGCATTGGCACCAACACTGACGGGTGCATGCGGGCGAGGGGATGTGGCCGCGGGATAGACATAGCTGCCGGCGACACGCGTGCGCGAGAGCATGTTGTCGTTGGCGGCATAGACGAAGCTTTCGCTCAAGCTGGTGTTGCCCAGATTGGTGCTTGAGGTCAGCCGGTAGGCATTGTCATAGCCATAATTCCAGCTGTCGGAGGGTGTCCGCCCCGTGATGGTGGTGATGCGGCCGAGAGCGTCGCGCGCATACTGGTCGTCGAGCAGGATGGTGGCGCCCTTGGACGTGGTGACGCGCGTCAGCCAGCGGCGCGTCGGCGACAAGGTGAAGGACGTCTTCACGCCATTGGCGTAGGTGATCTCCTTGGTCTGGCCATCGGCCTCGTAAACCGTGGACGTGATGAAGCCGGGGGCCGAGTAGAGCTTGTTGCCGGCAGTGTATTGCAGCGGGTTGGTCCAGGTGCCGAACCACAGATCGCCCGGCTGGTAATTCTTCAGGATGCTCTGGCCGGACCTGTCGTGGATATCGACCGTGATGTGCGTCAGGCCGGCAATCGTCGTGTCATGCCGGCCAAGCTTGCCAAGCCCGTCATAATTGTAGCTGTGCGTCGCCGCCGCATTGGTCGAGGTGGTGAGCTGGCCGATATTGTACCAAGAGCTTGGAGCCGCCTGGTCATAGGTGTTCTGGGTCAGCACAACCGGGCTGCCGCCAGGTGCCGTTGCCGTCTTCAGGATCAGCCGGTCCATCTGGTCGTAGCTGAGATTGGTGACCGTGCCCCTGGCATCGGTTTGTTTGATCAGCCGGTTGGCGGCATCGTAGGTGTAGGTCCAGGTGCCAAGATCGGGATCGGTCGCCGACAGCCGGTTGCCGAGCATGTCGTAGGTGTAGGTCCAGGTCGAGCCGCTGGTGTCGGTAAGGCCGACCAACCGGCCAAGCACGTCGAAGGTGCGGGTTTGCGCCAGCTGAAGACCGGCGAAGTCACGAACCACGCCCGCGACATCGCCGCGCGTCGACCATATCGTCCGGGTCTGGTGGCCGACCTCGTCGGTCATTGTCGTGCCATGCAGTCGCGGGGTGGTGGTGGGCGCGGTGGTCAGGTCGTTGAGATAGCTGCGCTGGCTGCCATCCGGATTGACGGTCTTCGTCAGCCGGTCGGGAATTACGGTGACAGTGCACTAATTTTGCCAGCCGGCCCCGCTTTCCTGGTTTCACAGCTTTTCCGGTTGCCCGGCAATCCGGCTAAGAAACGCCTCGCCGCCCACTGGCCGGCCGATGCTCTCGGTTTTGCGTAGGGCGTCGAAGGCCACGGCATCCGCCTCGATCAAATCGAACAGCCCGCTCGATGATGGCAGACGGTCCCTCGTTGGCCGCGGATCGGTAACGCCATCGGACTCACCTGTCGCCCGAGCGCTTGACCAGGGCCAATCGTCCGCCTGTTTCACCAGCCTGCGCGCACCGGATTCAGTCCGACATAACGCACCGCCGACAAAAGGTGGTTCTCGTCCATCGCGACGGCGCCGAAGCGGCCTTGCCAGAAATGACCGGTTTTCTTCTGCCGCGCATGGATGATGCCGAGGCGCGGTGCACCTTGGCCAGCGCGCGACGCAGGCCGTCGGGATCGGCCGGCGTCAGGATCAGGTGCACATGGGTTCGGCATAAAGGCACCATGCCCAGATGCCGACATTGGCGGCGCGGCAATGCTCGCCCAGCAGGTTGTAGAGCGCGTGGTCTTCAGGCGTGAAAAACACCTTGGCGCGCCCGTTGCCGCGTTGCGTCACATGATGCGGTAGATCGGGAACGACGATGCTGGCAAGGCGAGCCATGCGGTCAGTCTATACGCGGCGATGGCCTAGCGAACAGGGTAAAAGTCCACTGTCAGCGTAGTTCCGCCCGTTACCGCGCTGTGGCGGCAGCGAGGATAGGATACAAATGCATTGTCGCCGCTATCTCAATCATAGAACGTTTTACTTTGAATCATCAAGAGCGGATATTATTGCTATACCTAGACTGTTGTCGTTCTCGTGCAATGTCCGAGTTTTATCTTCTAGCGGCGTAAAGCCAATTTTAGCTCCGCCGTTTTTCGTAGGAACAAGCCTTATGATGTCACCATCTTGACTGATGTTGACGCATTTGGCCGCTTTGGCGAACGTGGTGAAGGATTTCACGCCAAGGGATTCTGCGAACGCCTTATTCAACTTAGGCCAATCCTCCTGTCGAGGATGGGGCACGCCATCTTTAGACAGATGGAGGCAGCTCAAAACAGCCCTCCCTATCCCAGTAAAGTCAGTTTTTTGGACGACTAGAGTTGGAGGCTCCTCAATCCATAGCCCCATAGTTGTCTTTGACTGACCAAAGATAAACAGTTTCCCGTTTCGTTCGTAGATTGCTGCAGATTTCAAACTATACTACTCCAAGATCTTTATGGAAATGTAGAGATGCTCACAGTAACACCTTGTGATGCTCCGTATTTCATAGCTTCATTGATGGCTTTCTGCTGTGTTGCACTGCCGGCACTGGGCAGAGCGACCTGAAGCGCCCGGCCAGATATTTGTGCCGAGTTGATTGTTCGGCCGGCATAGGTCGCACCATGGAACGCCTTTACCTTATCCACATAACCTTTCAGAAGTTGACCAAGAGTACTAGCATTCTGATATGTCTTCGCATTGAGGTCTACGCTCTTAATGCTGGTGACAGTGCCTCCTACAATCTTATCAACAACCGGGTAATTGTCAGGTAAGTTTGCGCCAAGCACCTTCTCAATAGCTTTCCCGCGGGGTGCTGGACCAAGAGACCACACGCTTCCTACTGCTTTTGGAGCGACTAAGCTCGGGGCAGCAGCAATTGCTCGTGCGCTGGATACCCACCCAACGCTTTCAAGCACTGACATCGCATCCATTGCCATCAGCTCGCGAGTCGTTTTACCAACACGCTCGCGGCTTTGGCGAGAAAACTCGTCCCAATCTGGCGCTACATTGTAAGGATCGCCTTCCTCTCTCGCCTTTTTTGCCTCAGCATCTGCATGATCGGCGTTTGAAGAGTTCGTCGCATCTCGATCCTCAGATTTCGAGAACCAGTCGCCGAACATATGCCCATTTGGATCGCTCTTGTTCACCGGGTCATTCTGCGCATACGCATACCGATTGGTCCCAACCCCAGGCAACGTCGGATCCCAATCATCCGGCGAAATAAACCGCCCCAGCACCGGATCCATATACCGCGCGTTGAGATACAGCAGCCCTGTCTCGGCATCGAAGCGTTCGCCGATGTAGCTCCTCTGCGTCTGGAAGCCGGTGTTGAGGCGTTCGCCGTAGGTGGCGTAGTTGGTTTGCTCGACGATGGCGCCCGAGGCATCGGTGACCATGCGCACCGAGGCCAGGTGGTCGCGGTGGAGGAAGTATTTGACGCCGTTGACGACCTTGATGTCGGGATGGGGATAGCGGGTGTAGATTTCCGCGCCCGGTGTCGCCGGATTGATCTCGACATCGGCGTCGGGATAGAGGGTCGTGGCGAAGCTCGAGCTCTTCTTCGCCCGCGCTCCGTCAGGACCATAGGCAAGGTTGACGGTGTTGGAGGCAAGGCTGACCGTCTTCAGCCGGTTGGCCTCGTCCCAGCTCAGCGTGCGGCTGCCGTCGGAGGTGAGATTGCCATTGGCGTCATAGGCGAGAGTCTTACTGCCGACCGCGGTTGGCGCATGCGGACGAGCCGCGCCCGCCGAGGGATAGACATAGGTGCCGGCCACACGGCTGCGTGAGATCAGATTGTCGTTGGCGGCATAGACGAAGCTTTCGCTCAAGCTGGCGTTGCCTAGGTTGGTGCTTGAGATCAGCCGGTCGGCATCGTCATAGCCATAATTCCAGCTGTCGGAGGGTGTCCGCCCCGTGATGGTGGTGATGCGGCCGAGAGCGTCGCGCACATACTGGTCGTCGAGCAGTATGGTCGCGCCCTTCGAGGTGGTGATGCGCGTCACCCAGCGGCGTGTCGGCGAATAGGTGAAGCTTGTCTTCACGCCATTGGCGTAGGTGATCTCTTTTGTCTGGCCATCGGCCTCGTAGATGGTCGAGGTGATGAAGCCGGGAGCCGAGTAGAGCCTGTTGCCGGCGGTGTATTGCAGCGAGTCGTCCCAAGTGCCGAACCACAGGTCCGACGGCGCCTGATAATTCTTCAGGATCATTTGGCCGGAGCGATCGTGGATGTCGACCGTGATGTGCGTCAGGCCGGCAATCGTCGTGTCATGCCGGCCGAGCTTGCCAAGCCCGTCATAATTGTAGCTGTGCGTCGCCGCCGCATTGGTCGAGGTGGTGAGTTGGCCGATATTGTACCAATAGCTTGGAGCCGCCTGGTCATAGGTGTTCTGGGTCAGCACAACCGGGCTGCCGCCAGGTGCCGTTGCCGTCTTCAGCGTCAGCCGGTCCATCTGGTCGTAGCTGAGATTGGTGACCGTGCCCCTGGCATCGGTCTGTTTGATCAGCCGGTTGGCGGCATCGTAGACATAGGTCCAGGTGCCGAGATCGGGATCGGTCGCCGACAGCCGGTTGCCGAGCATGTCGTAGGTGTAGGTCCAGGGCGAGCCGCTGGTGTCGGTAAGACCGACCAACCGGCCAAGCACGTCGAAGGTGCGGGTTTGCGCCAGCTGAAGACCGGCGAAGTCACGAACCACGCCCGCGACATCGCCACGCGTCGACCATGCCGTCCGGGTCTGGTGGCCGAGCTCGTCGGTCATTGTCGTGCCATGCAGTCGCGGGGTGGTGGTGGGCGCGGTGGCCAGGTCGTTGAGATAGCTGCGCTGGCTGCCATCCGGATTGACGGTCTTCGTCAGCCGGTCGGCCCAGTCGTAGCTGTTGGTGGTCCACTGCGGCGTTTGGTCGGTGAAATGCGGAAACGCGGTGCGCAGCACATTGCCGCGCGGGTCATAGTCGGTCTCGGTGAAGCGCCTTGGAGCAGCGGCGGTATCGCCGGGGGCTTCCACGCGATAGACCCGGCCAAGCCCGTCATAGCGGGAGACGGTAAAGTCCTCACCCGCGCCATTGGGCAGCGGCGTGTATTTGATCAACCGCTGATTGTTCGGATCGCCTTCGGCGAAGAACTGCGTCCTGACATAGGCGCCGGTCACACTCTGCGAGATCTGGTACGGACGGCAGAACGGATCGTAGGTGAAGGTTTTCACCAGGCCGTTGAAGTCGGTCCTGGTCGCCGGCAGGCCGCAGACAGAATTGTAGGTGGCGGTCGAGACAAAGCGCGTGTCGGCCGTCTGCCCGCCCGTCGCGAAGTAACGCGGCGCCCGCTCGGTTACGGGGTAGAGGTGATAGGTGGCGTCATAGTCCCATTCGGTCTTGTGGCCGAGGCCGTTGGTGGCCGAGATCTTGTTGCCATAGCTGTCATAGGTAAAGTACTGACTCACCGACTTTTGCGGCGTCGAGGTGACATCGCTGACGGTCAGCACCCGGGTCAGATTGCCCTTGGTCGGCACCGCCCAGACGTCGGTATTCCCGTCATAGTAATTGTGCCTGTAGCCGACATAGGGATCGGTGCTGGTCAGGCCGGCATGCGTCCGCTCGGCAATCAGGGCGGAGACGATGTAGGCCGAGGTGTTGGGCGAGAAGAAGCGCTCGGTCCAGGTCTCGTCGCCGCTGGCGTCCGTGCGGCCATAGTCCTTCAGGCTGACGACATTGTTATAGGCGTCAAAGCCGCGCTCGACCCGGAGCGTGTACGTGACATTCTCGATGAACGTCGTGTCGGTCGCCGTGTTCTGCACGGTGTAGGGCTTTGCCGCCGTGTTGACCGCATAGGTCTCGGCCACCCGCTTGTGCACGACGCCGGCGCCATCCTTCCAAACCGTCAGCGACGGCAGGCCGCAGCTCGCCAGATCCTGGCGATAGGTGGTCGTCACCGTCGAGGGCGCCGTCTCCCCATTTGCCAGCGGTTTTGTCTCGACGATCGAGGCGAAGCCCAAGAACTTGCGCGCCGCCGGGTCATACTTGCCGCCGGCATACTGATAGGTGCTCACCGCCGTCTGGCCTCGGCCGTCGCTGACGGAGAGCTTCGTCACCGCATGCACCACCTGCGGCAGGTAGTTGTTCGTCCACGTCGACGACGGCGAGTACTCGACCGCGACCGTGCCGCCGAGCTCCGTGATGATCTGCTTCAGCAGGTTCGGGTTGCCTGTCCCGGCGTTCGAAATGAACCCAGGGAAGTCCGGCAGGCCGTCGCCGTTGAAGTCGCCGACCACCGTGCCGGCCGTCATCGACGAAGGCAACGTGAACTCCGCCGGCGTCATCGCCGTCGACGACGGCCGCAGCGAAAACACCCTGACCGGGCCAGTCCGGCCCTGAGAACTGGTCACAGTGCCTCCGATCGTGATGACGTCAGACTTTCCGTCATTGTCGAAGTCACGCAGAACAGCCGACGTCCCCGCCATGGAGGAGACCGTGTAGCTTTTGAAGCCAATGCCAGTCGACAGCCACACTCCGGCGCTGGTGTTGGAGCCGTTGTATCGGAAAATATCGGCCGCCCCATCGCCATTGACGTCTACGAGAACGCAGGTGCCGTTGCCGGTATACCATTTTGTGGGGCAGGCGATCCCGAAGGAAGTGCCGCTGCCTTTCGAGACTGAGCTTCCGGACGTGTACAGTGGCTGTTGCCGGCCGTTGCCGAGGAAATCGCCAAAGCCCAGGGGCTCACTCCCTGCATTCAAGCTGTCAACACCATCACCATCGAAATCGGTCACGATCCATGTCGACGGTTTGGCCCCTGACGCACCGGTTGGAAATGCATTGCAAATGGCTTGGTAACCGGCGAGCGAAGTTGGGCAGATGGCTCTCGTCAGGCCCAGCGAGGCATCGGTCATGATGATAGAGTTCGTCGGCGTATAGGTGACCCGACCAGTGGCGCCATTGACGTAGTTCTGGATCGCTGTATCCGCGAAGTCCGTGGTGTTCTTGGTAGCCAGAAAGCGACCAGGTTCCGAGAAATACTCCGGGGGGATCGAATCACTGTTGGTATTGTCGAGCGTGTCCAGAACCAGGGACACTGTCTCCGCCAGGGTTCCACTGGAACTGAATTTGTATATGTATTTGGTCCGCTTTAGCGCCGGGCAAGGACCTTGATTGTGCGTGCAAGTATCCACTGTCTGGATGGCGTCGCCAAAGATCTCATCTCGGCCATCAGCATCCAAATCCCCGACCTCCCTCGGCGAGGACACATCTCCTCGTCCTGCAAATGAGGTTGACACCGTCCCATACACCCCATCGGTATTCTGATAGCTCATCTGGGCCATGACCTTCGCCGTGCCGCCGGTGATGGTGCCGTCGGCGGCGACGGTCGCATCGCTGCCGTAGCGCGTGACAGCGGTGAGCCGCGAGGCGTTGGAGAATGGCGCCTGGTCGTAGGTGAGCTTGTAGGCGGTGCGCAGCACGTTGTTGACCCAGACACTGATCGACTTGATGCGTCGGGTCGTCTCGGAGATGTCGCGCCCATTGCCCATCAGGATCGTATCGGGCCGCGTCTCGTAATGAAAACCGATCACCGTTCTATTGTAGGTGATCATGTTGGGATAACAGACCGGGCTCGCCGGGCAGGAGTAGCTGTAGCTGACGGTGTTGTTGTTGGTGTCGGTGACCGAGGTCAGCAGCCAGCGATAGTTCGTGGCAAGGTCAGAGGCCGCCATGCCCGCGACCGCCGCCACCGACTGGAAGGTCGAGACCGTACCATCCCTGTCGGTCACCTTCCATTCATTGGCTGCCGAACTGTACGCCATGCGGCGATAGGTTTCATTCTCGGTCGTATGGTTGCCGCCGTTCGAGCAGGACGGCGAGACCATGCCGGCCGTGCAAACAAACATCGGCTGGCCATCGAGCAGAAAGATATCGGTCGCTAGGAACTCGGGCATGCCATAGCCCGGACTCGCCCGCTCGATGACATCGAAGCCGTCGAGCCCCCAGGCATAGCCGAGCCAGCCCTGGTAGAGGCCGCCGAGCTTGGTCTTGCGCGACGAATTGTAGTTGAGCGCGATCTGCGGCTCGATGCCGTGGAAGGCGGGAACGTCGATACCGATGGCATAGCCGAGATTGCCGTTGCCGGCGGCCTTGGGCAGATCGACCTTCGGCGTGCCGATCGCCTCGGGATCGCCGCTGTCGGTCGTTGTGGTCGCGGCAGCCATTGCCTGCGCCGACGGCTCCTCGGGGGCGGCCTCTGTGTCCGTGGTCTTGGCCGCCTCGGTGTCGGCGGCCTTGGTGCCATCTGTAGTGCCGCTGCCGTCGCCGGCTTTGGCATCGGCCGGCTTGGCGCCGACCTTGGCCGCGGCGTCCGGGCTGCCGGTCCCTGATGAACCATCTCCGGTTGACTGCGACGACGGGGAACTCGACGGGCTGCCCGCGGCCTGCCCGCCGGTTCCCAGCGCCGCCCCGCCATTGCCGTAACCGGCGGCAGAATTTCCGGCAGTCGCGGAAGAGCTTTGGTTCTCCTGCGCGAGTGCTGCCATTCCTGCACTTCGGCTAATATAAGAGAAAGCAGAAATATCCGCGCCAACGACACTCGCGACAAGCACTGCCGCGCCAACAAGCAACCGTTTCATGAGTCCCCCGAGCCAAGTTGCTTATCGTTACGCACCTTTCATTTGGCGGATACGACACGCTCTCGTCGCCAGGCCAATATCCACAGACTTATTTTCGGGGGAGAAAAAAGAACACTGCGCAAGCTCAGTGAATGTTCGACGGATCGAGCATCTTTTCGAATGATGCGATCCATCGCGCTGCATCACCGGCACAAAAAGACGGCGGAGAATTTCATGGTGGCGAGCGCTGCACTTGGCATCCGCCAAGGATGGGCACGGACAACTCTTCGCCAGCTCTATCGCCTTCGGCGGCAATGATCCATGCGCGCGCCTGTCGTGCGCTTCATCGGTTCGTGCCAACTCCGGCTGGCGGTCGAACCCGGCAGGCCCTACACCGGTTCCGTCTCGTCCATCATCTGCTTGACGGCGTCGGCGGCCCTGCTCATCCCTGCTTCATCGATCGCCCAGCCGGCGAAGCGTTCCAGCAGGGTGGCGAACGTCACCAACTCCTGCTCGTCCCATTGCGCCAGTGCCTCGGCGAAAATCCGCCATTTGGTCTGGCGCACCGCGCTCACCAGGCGCTCGCCCCTGGCGGTGAGCCTGAGGCAAATGCGGCGGGCATCGAGTTGCGATGCGACGCGCAAGGCGTAGCCGCGCTCGACGATATCGGCCGAGATGCGGCTGGCGCGAGACGGGTCGATCCCCAGGCGCTCGGCGATGTTGCCGACCGTCACCTCATCCTGCGGCGTGTCGCCGACGGCCGGATTGCGCGCGATGGCGATGATCACATCGAGATGGCTCACCTCCAGCGAAGGGTCGATGCGGGCCAGGATCAAGCGGCCGAAGTCCCGGCGCTGGATGGAGCGGCGCACCTTGTTCAGCACCGCATCGATGGCGGCGACGGCGTCGGCCGCCGGTTCGGACAGGCCGTTGCTGCGCGCCAAATCGGCGAGATCCTGATCGCCATGCGTCTGGCATACGCCGGAAAATCGATCGGCCTTACCCGGCCCGGTATCGTTGCTGCTCATGTCACAGCGCGCTAGCAAAAATATATGCTGATGTCAATTACATGCTAATAGCATATATTTGATGTTGACATATATGTGCTGTGGGCACATAAACTGGCCCCCGAACGTCGGAGACACCCATGAGCATCGACTCGACCCTCCCGGACGCACCGCCCGCAGAGGCCGTGGCCAGGCCCGACATGACGACGCTGGTCGTCTATTGCGGCGCGCTGATCGCCATGTTCATGGCCACCATCGACATGCAGATCGTCGTCACCGCCTTGCCCACCATTGCCGGCGAACTCGGCAACCTGCATCTGTTCGGCTGGGTCGGCGCCGCCTACCTGCTGTCCACCGCCGCCGTCGCGCCCTTCTACGGCAAGCTCGGCGACATGTATGGCCGCAAGAACGTGGTGTTGACGGCGATCGCCTTGTTCCTGCTGGGTTCGCTGGTCTGCGGCATGGCCTGGTCCATGGAGAGCCTGATCGCGGCGCGCGTCCTGCAAGGCATAGGCGGCGGCGGCCTGATGGTCTCGGCCTTCGCCATGATCGGCGAACTGTTCGGGCCGCGCGACCGTGCCAAATACCAGGGCTACAGTTCGGCGGTGTTCGCGCTGTCGTCGGTCCTCGGTCCCTTGGCCGGCGGCTATATCACCAGCCTGTTCGGCTGGCGCTGGGTGTTCCTGGTCAATCTGCCGATCGGCATCGTCGTGCTGGCGATCCTGGCATTCGCCATGCGCAGCCGGTTCAACGAGAAGAGGCACAGCATCGACTATCTGGGCGGCTTGCTGCTGGCCATCGGCACCACGGCAATCGTCTATTGGGGCTATCATGTGCTCGACCCCGCCGGACCGGACCTGCTGACCTTCGTGCTGCCGGTCGTCGCGCTGGCGGCAATCGCCTCGTTCATCCTGGTCGAGCGGCGGGCCGAGGAGCCGATCGTGCCCTTGCGGCTGTTCGGCAATTCGACAGTGCGCATCGTCTCGGGCGTGTCGGTGGTTGCCGGATCGGTGACGCTCGGCATGTTCTTCTATTTCGCGCTCTACATGCAGACGTTGACCGGGCTCAGTCCGGCCGAAGTCGGCTTCCTGTTCCTGCCGGCTTCCCTGACCTCGATGGTCATCTCGATCGTGGCCGGGCGGGTGATTGCCGCGACCGGCCGCTACAAATGGATGCCGGTGGTGGCGATGGCTATTGGCGGGCTGTTGATGATAGGTTTTGTCTTCATCAATTCGCACACGCCGATCTGGGTGCTGGCGGTGATGATGGGCCTGTTCGGCATCGGCATGGGCCTGCAGTTCCAGGTGCTGATCGTGGCGATCCAGGCCGCGGCACCGCTGCAGGATATCGGCGCGGTGACGTCGCTGATCACCCAGGCGCGCACGATAGGGGCATCGCTGGGACTGGCGCTGAACGGCGCGGTGATGACCTGGGCCCTGAACCGGCAGACTTCGCAGCTTCCCGCCGATGCCGCCGCTCTGCTGCCGGATGGCTTGACCGGGCTGAACCCGCATTTGGCGTCAAGCCTGCCGGCCGCGGTCCGCGACGTGGTACTCGCCCATTATTCGAGTGGTTTCAACGTGATGTTCATCTGGGTGGCGGCGCTCTATTTCGTCGCCATGGCGCTGACGCTTCTGCTCGAGGATATCCAGATCCCGAAACGGGCTTGAGCCCGAGCATCCCCCGGCGGCGACCCTCCAACCATGCGGTGTCGCAGCTGGTGAATCCGACGAGGACGTTTGCACCGGACGACGGTATAAGGGATCGACGCCGCACGAGAATCCCGGCCCAATAGCCGCACCTGTTCTTCGCGTGGAACGTTGTTCAAACGGAGCAGCCAATGTCGACTGAAACGAACATTCGCATCGTGCTTGCGGCGCGACCGCAAGGCCGGCCGAAGCCGAGCGATTTTCGCATCGAGTCCGTTGGGATCACCCAGCCGGGCGAGGGCGAACTGTTGCTGCAGATCCTCTATCTGTCGCTTGATCCCTATATGCGCGGCCGCATGAACGCCACCAAATCCTATGCCAAGCCGGTCGAGATCGATGGCGTGATGGAGGGCGGCACCGTTGCGCGCGTCGTCAGATCCCGCCATGCCGGTTTCGCCGAAGGCGATATCGTGCTGTCGCACTCGGGATGACAGGGCTTCGCCCTGTCCGACGGTGTCGGGCTGCGCAAGCTCGATCCCGCGGCGGCTCCAGTCACCACCGCACTCGGCGTGCTTGGCATGCCGGGCTTTACCGCCTATGCCGGCCTGCTCACCATCGGGCAGCCAAAGGCCGGCGAGACAGTGGTCGTGGCGGCGGCGAGCGGGGCGGTCGGCTCGGCTGTCGGCCAGATCGCACGCATCAAGGGCGCGCGCGCCGTTGGCATCGCCGGCGGCGCCGACAAATGCGCCTTCGTGCGGCGGGAGCTCGGTTTCGACGCGGTCGTCGACCACCGAGCCGACAATTTCGCCGAGCAGTTAAAGGCTGCCTGTCCCGATGGCATCGACGTCTATTTCGAGAATGTCGGCGGTCCTGTCTGGGATGCGGTGTTTCCGCTGCTCAACGAGTTCGCGCGTGTGCCTGTCTGCGGGCTGATCGCTCAATACAACACCATCGCGGCTTCCGCCGCCGACCGGCTGCCAACGCTGATGCAGCAAGTGCTCTACCGCAGCCTGACGATCAGGGGCTTCATCCAGCGCGAATTTGTCGACCAGCGCCCCGTCTTCTATCGCGATATGGCCGGGTGGATCGCGTCCGGCCAGGTCCGCTACAGGGAAGATATAGTGGATGGCCTGGAGAACGCGCCGCAGGCTTTCCTGGGCCTTCTCGAAGGCAAGAACTTCGGCAAGCTTATCGTGCGGGTAGCGCAATAACTGCATCTCGCAAAGCGAAGCGGTGTCCCGCTGGCCGATTGGCCGGCAGGGTGCTCGATTCCATTTTGTGGTCCTTCCGCGCAAAATACGCATGCCGTATTGGGCAGGCGAGCATGGCAATGGCCTGCCGGGCCGGTTCGACCTTGCAATCGACCGCACCATCCGTAATCGCGAACTGGGCGGATCAGTCGGGCTGACGGTCCGCGGCCGGACGGCGCCTGTCGATCCACAGGGCAAGCAACGTGCAGGCAGCGCCCGACAGCAGATAGGCGCCGGCGGCGATGAGGCCGAAATTGCCGGCCAGCAGCAGGGCTGCGAGCGGCGCGAAGCCGGCGCCGAACATCCACGCCAGATCCGAGGTGATCGCCGAGCCGGTATAGCGATATTGCCGCGAAAAGCTCGAGGCGACGACGCCCGACGATTGCCCGAAGCTCAACCCCAGCAGGATGAAGCCCAGCACCATGAACAGCGCCTCGCCGACTGCGCCGCCGTCCAGGAGCTGCGGGGCAAAGCCGCTGAAGGTCGCGATGGCGATCGCCGAACCGCCGAGCAGCGCACGGCGTCCGACGCGATCGGCCAGCGGCCCCGAGGCGACGATGGCCGCAATGCCGAACAGCGCGCTCACCGCCTCGATCATCAGGAAGCGTGCCGGCCCCTCATTGGTGAACAGGAACACCCAGGAAAGCGGAAACACCGTGACCATGTGGAACAGGGCGAAACTCGCCAGCGGCGCGAAGGCGCCGATGACGACGTTGTGGCCCTCCGCCCTGATCGTGTCCCTGATGCGCGTCGGCTGCAGGTCACCGCTCTCGTACAATTTCGAGAATTCAGGCGTGACGACAATGCGCAGCCTGGCGAACAGGGCCACGACATTGATGGCGAAGGCGACGAAGAAGGGATAGCGCCAGCCCCAGGAGAAGAAGTCGTCGGCCGACAGGTTGGCGACGAAGAAGGCGAAGAGGGAGCTTGCCACGATAAGGCCGATCGGCGCGCCCAGCTGCGGGATCATGGCATAGAAGCCGCGTCGGTTCTGCGGCGCGTTCAGCGCCAGCAGCGAGGGCAGTCCGTCCCATGTTCCGCCGAGCGCCAGCCCCTGGCCGATGCGGGCAAGCGCCAAAAGCCACACCGCGACCGCTCCGATGTCGCCATAGGCCGGCAGAAACGCGATGGCGACGGTCGACGTGCCGAGCAGGAACAGCGCGATCGTCAGTTTCGCGCCGCGGCCATAGGCGCGGTCGATGGCCATGAACAGCACGGAGCCGAACGGACGCGCGACGAAGGCCAAAGCGAAGATGCAGAAGGAATAGAGCGTGCCGACGAGCGGATCGTGAGTCGGGAACACCAGCTTGGGAAACACGATGACGGAGGCGATCGCATAGACGAAGAAGTCGAAGAATTCCGACGTCCTGCCGACGATCACGCCGACCGCGATATCGCCCGCGCTGACCTGGCCATGATGCGAGCCGATCAGTTCGCTGTTCGTTTCGGCAGTCGAAGTCTGAGCCATCTTATCCGTCGCCACCGCGTGGAATGAAGTGTCCGGAACCCAATTCCGGGGATTCCCCAAGGGTTCCATTGTGCACTGCACACTGCGCCAAAGCCATGCCTGCTGGGCATTGGACAAATTGTCCAATGTCACCACGGCGCCGCGAGCAGTAGCCCTTGGATCGATACCGCACTGCAACATGGACGGTTGCGGCGGTCCTTCGAGGGCAGCGTTTGATGAAACGATTTGGAGCCTTGCTTCTGTTCCCCTTGGCCGGGCTGTTGAGCGGCTGCGATCTGGTCGTGCTTGCGCCCGCCGGCGACGTCGCGGCCCAGCAGCGCGACCTGCTCGTGGTCTCGACCCTGCTGATGCTGGTCATCATCATCCCGGTCATGGCGCTGACGGTCTTCTTTGCCTGGCGCTATCGCCAATCCAACGCCGCGGCGACCTATGCTCCCGACTGGGATCATTCGACGAAACTGGAGCTGGTGATCTGGGCGGCGCCCCTGCTCATCATCATCTGCCTTGGCGCGTTGACCTGGCTCGGCACGCATCTGCTCGATCCCTACCGCCGGATCGACCGCATCGAGCCTGGTCAGTCGGTCACTGAAGCGCACAAGCCGCTCCGGGTCGAGGTCGTGGCGCTCGACTGGAAATGGCTCTTCATCTATCCGGATTACGGCATCGCCTCCGTCAACGAGCTGGCGGCGCCGGTCAATCAGCCGATCGACTTCCGCATCACCTCGTCGGCGGTGATGAATTCCTTCTACATTCCAGCCCTTGCCGGGCAGATCTATGCCATGCCGGCGATGGAGACGAAGCTGCACGCCGTCATCAACCGGCCGGGCACCTATAGCGGCTTCTCGGCCAACTACAGCGGCGCCGGCTTTTCGGGGATGCGCTTTGCCTTCCACGGCCTGTCCGACCAGGCTTTCGACCAGTGGGTGGCGCAGGCCAGGGCCGCGACGGCGGCGCTCAGCCGCGACAACTATCTCGAACTTGAAAAGCCGAGCGAGAACGAGCCGGTCCGCCACTATGCCTCCGTCGATCCCGACCTTTATGGCGCCATCCTCAATCTGTGCGTCGAGCGCGGCAAGATGTGCATGAACGAGATGATGTCGATCGACGCCAAGGGCGGTCTCGGTCTTGCCGGTGTGCGCAACACGCTGCCGCTGCAATACGACAAGCTCGCCCGGCGCGGCGCGGTGTTCGGCAACGATCCGTCCTATGTCGCCAGCATCTGCACGGCGGAGGAGGCGGCTGCCGCGGCGCGCGCGACCAGCGATGCGACGCCGGCGGATTGGCCGGCCAGGAACCTTTCCCCGCTGCGCGGGGCAGGGCTGCTGAGGCCCGAGACCGAGAGCCGTCGCGCCGAGGCGGATACGCCGCTGCTCGGCCTGCTGCGGCGCGAATTGTGAGAGACAGCCGATGCCCGATACGCTGACCAGATTCATTTTCGGCCGTCTCACCTGGGACTCGCTGCCGCTGCATGAGCCGATCGTCGTCGCCACCTTCGTCGCGGTGGCGCTCGGCGGCATCGCCCTTTTCGGCGTCATCACCTATTTCAAGCTGTGGGGTTACCTGTGGCGCGAGTGGTTCACCAGCGTCGACCACAAGAAGATCGGCATCATGTACATGGTGCTCGGCCTGGTCATGCTGCTGCGCGGCTTCTCCGACGCCATCATGATGCGCCTGCAGCAGGCCATCGCCTTCAACGGCTCCGAGGGCTACCTCAATTCGCATCACTACGACCAGATCTTCACCGCCCACGGCGTGATCATGATCTTCTTCGTGGCGATGCCCTTCGTCACCGGCCTGATGAATTTCGTCGTGCCGCTGCAGATCGGCGCGCGCGACGTGTCCTTCCCCTTCCTCAACAATTTCAGCTTCTGGATGACGGTCGGCGGCGCCATCCTGGTCATGGCCTCGCTGTTCGTCGGCGAATTCGCCCGCACCGGCTGGCTCGCCTATCCGCCGCTCTCCGGCATCGGCTACAGTCCGGATGTCGGCGTCGATTATTACATCTGGGCGCTGCAGGTGGCGGGCGTCGGCACCACCCTGTCGGGCATCAACCTGATCTGCACGATCATCAAGATGCGCGCGCCCGGCATGACCATGATGCGCATGCCTGTCTTCACCTGGACGTCGCTGTGCACCAACGTGCTGATCGTGGCGTCCTTCCCAGTGCTGACGGCGGTGCTCTCGCTCCTGGCGCTCGACCGCTATGTCGGCACCAACTTCTTCACCAACGACTTCGGCGGCAACCCGATGATGTACGTGAACCTCATCTGGATATGGGGTCACCCGGAAGTCTACATCCTCATCCTGCCGCTGTTCGGCGTCTTTTCCGAGGTCACTTCCACCTTCTCCGGCAAGCGCCTGTTCGGCTACACCTCGATGGTCTACGCCACGGTGGTCATCACCATCCTGTCGTATCTGGTCTGGCTGCACCACTTCTTCACCATGGGCTCCGGCGCCAGCGTCAATTCCTTCTTCGGCATCACCACGATGATCATCTCGATCCCGACGGGAGCGAAGATATTCAACTGGCTGTTCACAATGTATCGCGGCCGCATCCGCTTCGAACTGCCGATGATGTGGACGATGGCCTTCATGCTCACCTTCGTCGTCGGCGGCATGACCGGCGTGCTGCTTGCCGTGCCGCCGGCGGACTTCGTGCTGCACAACAGCCTGTTCCTGATCGCGCATTTCCACAACGTCATCATCGGCGGTGTGCTGTTCGGCCTGTTCGCCGGCATCGCCTACTGGTGGCCCAAGGCCTTCGGCTTCAAGCTAGATCCGTTCTGGGGCAAGGTGTCCTTCTGGTGCTGGGTGGTCGGCTTCTGGTTCGCCTTCATGCCGCTCTACATACTCGGCCTGATGGGTGTGACGCGCCGCATGCGTGTCTTCGACGATCCCTCGCTGCAGATATGGTTCGTCATCGCCGCCTTCGGCGCGGTGCTGATCGCCGCCGGCATCGCCGCGTTCCTGATCCAGATCTTCGTCTCCATCCGCAAGCGCGAGGCTCTGACCGATCCGACCGGCGATCCCTGGGACGGCCGCACGCTCGAATGGTCGACGTCCTCGCCACCGCCCGCCTACAACTTCGCGTTCACGCCGGTCGTGCGCGACAATGACGCCTGGTGGGACATGAAGAAGGCCGGCTATGTCAGACCGCTCTCCGGCTTCAAGCCGATCCATATGCCGAGCAATACCGGCACCGGCGTCATCCTGGCCGCCTTCAGCGTGGCGCTCGGCTTCGGCCTGATCTGGTACATCTGGTGGCTGGCGGCGCTGAGCTTCGTCTGCCTGATCGCCACCGCGATCGGCCACACCTTCAACTATCACCGCGATTTCCACATTCCGGCTGCCGAGGTCACGCAGACGGAGGAGGCGAGGACGACGCTCCTCGCCGCCCAGGGCTAGGGTTTGATCATGGATTCGAGTGCAACCGCGGCCGGCACCGGACCGGTCTTCTACCTGGAAGAAGAGCATGCGCACGCCGAAGGCAGCAGCACCATGCTCGGCTTCTGGCTCTATCTGATGAGCGACTGCCTGATCTTCGCCATGCTGTTCGCGGCCTACGGCGTGCTCGGCGGCAATTACGCGGCGGGGCCAGCGCCAAAGGACCTGTTCGATCTCGATCTGGTGGCGGTCAACACCACCATGCTGCTGTTGTCCTCGATCACCTATGGCTTTGCCATGCTGACCATGGACAAGGGCCGCGTCGCGGCGACGCAAGCGTGGCTTGCCGTGACCGGCCTGTTCGGCCTGGCCTTCCTGTCGATCGAGCTCTACGAATTCGCACACATGATCCATGAAGGCGCCACGCCGCAGCGCAGCGCCTTCCTGTCGTCCTTCTTCACGCTGGTCGGAACGCACGGGCTGCACGTCACCTTCGGCACCGTCTGGCTGGTGACGCTGATGACGCAGGTCTCCCGGTTCGGCCTCACCGAGGCCAACCGCCGCCGGTTGATGTGCCTCTCGATGTTCTGGCATTTCCTCGACGTCGTCTGGATCGGCGTCTTCACCTTCGTCTATCTGATGGGGATGTTGCGATGAGCGCTCATGATCACGCCTCGGGTCACCGCCATGGCGGGCCCGCGCACGGGTCGTTCAAGGGCTATCTGACCGGCTTCGTCCTGTCGGTGATCCTGACCGCCATTCCGTTCTGGCTGGTCATGAGCGGCGCCATCGACGACAAGCAGGCCACGGCCATCGTCGTCATGGCCTTCGCGGTGGTGCAGATCGTCGTCCACATGGTCTTCTTCCTGCATATGAATACCGCCTCGGAGGGCGGATGGTCGATGCTGGCGCTGATCTTCACGCTGATCCTGGTCGTCATCGTGCTGACCGGCTCGCTCTGGGTCATGTACCACCTCAACGCCAACATGATGCCCGGTCTTCACGACATGCGCGAGATGCCATGAGCCCGGCGCCGGGCGCGGGGAGGACCACTGTCGAAGTAAGGATCGGGCAGGCCGGCATCAGCTTGCCCGCCGCGCCAGGAAAGGATGCCGGCAGGTCATCCGCGTCGCGGCTTTTTCTCGCATTGCTTGGGCTCCTCGGCGTGACGGTGTTCGTTGGGCTCGGCATATGGCAGTTGGAAAGGCGGGTCTGGAAGCTCGACCTGATCGCACGCGTCGACCAGCGCATCCATGCGCCGGTTGTCGATGCGCCAGGCCCGGCGACATGGGGCGGCATGACCGCCGCGGGTTACGAGTACAGCCATGTGCGGTTGGCCGGACGCTTTTTGGGCGGCAAGAACACGCTCGTGCAGGCGGTGACGGAGCTTGGCGGCGGCTATTGGGTGCTGACGCCGATGCGGACCGACCGTGGCTTCGTCGTGCTGGTCAACCGCGGCTTCATTCCCCAGGAGCGCAAGGCCGAGTTCGAACAAGAAAGCGGCGGGCTCGGCTCGCCGACCGTCATCGACGGCCTGTTGCGCATGAGCGAGCCGGGCGGCGGCTTCCTGCGCAGCAATGATCCGGCGGGCAATCGCTGGTATTCGCGCGACGTCGCCGCCATCGCAGCCACGCGCGGCCTGACGAACGACATCGCCCCTTATTTCGTCGATGCGGAAGCATCCGCGGGCTGGCCGCGCGGCGGCCTGACGGTCGTGACCTTCCGCAACAGCCACCTCGTCTATGCTTTGACCTGGTTCACGCTCGCTGCGATGCTTGCCGCGGCCCTGGCCGCGCCGATGATCGGCGCCCGCCGGCGGCGAGGACCGGCACGATGAGCGTCCCGACGCAAACGCTTGGCAACGACAAATCCTTCGCGGCCGCATCACTTGCGGGCAAGAACGGCGCGGTCCCCGATCCCGACGCGGCGAACAGGAAGAACCTGCTCCTGCTCATCCAGCTGCGCTGGCTGGCGGTGGCGGGTCAGGTGCTCACCATTCTGGTGACGCAATACTGGTTCGACATCCCGCTGCCGCTGGGGGAGATGGCCGGGGTGGTGCTTTTCCTGGTCGGGCTGAACATCTTCAGCCTGCTCGCTTCGCGCGGCCAGCGGCCGATCAGCAACGCCCAGCTGTTCGTCGCGCTCATCTTCGACATGGCGGCGCTGACGACCCAGCTTTACCTCAGCGGCGGTGCCTCGAACCCGTTCGTGTCGCTCTACCTGCTGCAGATCACGCTTGGCGCCGCGCTTTTGACACCCTGGTCCACCTGGAGCCTGGTGGCCGCCGCTTCCGCCTGCTTCGTCTTCCTCACGTTCCAGTTCCAGCCGATCGCCATCCCGCATCACGGCGGCAGCGACCTGCTGGCCCTGCATATCAGGGGCATGTTCATCTGCTTCGTGCTGGCGGCCGGCCTGATCGTTATCTTCATGACGCGCATCAACCGCAATCTGCGCGAGCGCGACGCCTATCTCGCCGATCTGCGCCAGCACTCGGCCGAGGAGGATCATATCGTTCGCATGGGCCTGCTGGCCTCCGGTGCCGCGCATGAACTGGGCACGCCGCTGTCGACCATCTCCGTCATCCTCTCCGACTGGCGCCAGATCCGGAGCGTCACGCGCAACCGCGAACTGGCCGGGGACGTGGCCGAAATGCAGGCGCAGATCGAACGCTGCAAAAGCATCGTCTCGGGCATCTTGATGTCGTCGGGGCAGGCGCGGGGAGAGGGCACGATCCGCACCAGCATCCGCCATTTCCTCGACGATCTCGTCCAGGAATGGCGTGTCAGCCGCCAGCCGCTCAATCTGGAGTACAAGAACGATTTCGAACCTGACGAGCAGATCGTCTCCGACACGGCACTGAAGCAGGTCATCTTCAATGTGTTCGACAATGCTCTGGAGGCATCGCAGGATTGGGTCGGCGTCGCCGCCGAGCGGCAGGGCGAGAAACTGGTGATTTCGGTGCGTGACCGCGGGCCGGGCTTTGACCAGGGTATTCTGGCAGCACTCGGTCAGCCCTATATGTCGAGCAAGGGACGGCCGGGCGGTGGCCTTGGCCTTTTCCTCGTCGTCAACGTGGTTCGAAAGCTGGGGGGCGACTTTTCGGCGCGCAACATGGAGCAGGGCGCCTGTGTTACGCTTTCGCTGCCGCTCGCGGCGCTGACCGATGGAGATGATCATGAGGCCTGATCGATCCCTGTTTATCGTCGAGGACGACGCCACCTTCGCGAAGACGCTGAAGCGCTCCTTCGAAAAGCGTGACTACGACGTCGTGGTCTGCCACGGCAGGGATGAGCTGCTCGGCGCCCTCGAAACAGCGGTTCCGGCCTACGCCGTCGTCGATCTCAAACTTGGCGCCGGCGGCTCCGGGCTGGAATGCGTCAAGCTGCTCAGCGCCCGTGACACGTCGATGAGGATCGTCGTGCTGACCGGCTTCGCCAGCATCGCCACGGCTGTCGAGGCGATCAAGCTTGGCGCATGTCATTACCTGGCCAAGCCCGCCAACACCGACGACATCGAAGCCGCCTTCGGCAGGGCCGAGGGCGATGTTTCCGTCTCGTTGAGCAGCCGTCCCACCTCTATCAAGAACCTCGAATGGGAGCGTATCCACGAAACGCTCGTCGAGACCGGCTTCAACATCTCCGAAACCGCGCGCCGGCTCGGCCTGCATCGGCGCACTTTGGCCCGCAAGCTCGAGAAACGCGTGGTGAGGTAGGCTCAACCATCGTTCTTCAGTGTCGTGGTGCGGCAGGACTATTCCGCAGCAAACCCAGATAAGCCGCTGGCCTGATCCATAATTGCAGTGGGGCTGTAACGAGGCCGGATCGTCGAACGCGCCGACATGCATCGCTCCTTGGTTGGGCGATGCGTCGTAGGTCGGGCTGAGCGGCGATCCACCGGCTGAACGCGGTTGACCAATCGCGTTGGTTGCCGCCGGCCCACCCAGGAACGAGTCCTCGCTTATGGCGTTCCCATGTCCTGGACGACAATGGGAGAAGTCCATGAGAAGACACCGCCAGCTGGGTATTCTTTGATGTCGGTGCCGGGCTTGGCATATGGGCCGTTGGGTCACGGGTGCATGCATGTCTGCGTGGATATGCAGCGGCTGTTTGCGGAACCGTCGCCGTGGGCGACGCCCTGGATCACGCGTGTCCTCCCCCAGATTGTGAAGCTCGTTGAAAGACGGGCAGAACAGACGGTCTTCACGCGCTTCCTGCCCGCGCGGAGGGCGGGGCAGGGTGTCGGGACATGGAGGCGCTACTATGAGCGCTGGTCTTCGATGGCGATCGACAACATCGGTCCGGAATTGGTCGAGTTGTTGCCGGCATTGGCCGCTTACTGCCCGCCGGCGGCGGTCATCGACAAGCATATTTATTCGCCCTGGTTTGAAGGCCGTCTGCGAGCCTTTCTGATGGAACACGAGATCGATACGCTGGTCATCACCGGCGGTGAAACCGACGTGTGCGTTCTGGCCACGGTGCTCGGCGCGATCGATTTCGGCTATCGCGTGGTTCTCGTCACGGACGCGCTGTGCAGTTCTTCCGATGCAACCCACGACGCCCTGCTCACCGTCTATCACCAACGTTTCGCGCAGCAGGTCGAAACGGTCGAGATGGAGACGGTTCTCTCGAACTGGACTTGAATGTCACCAGGCGTCGAGGCGGCACAAGCATCAGGTGCTTCTTCGCGCGGGCTCGGATACCTATCTGTCGAGACAAGACAGACATCGGAACAGGCAACGGAATTGGCGCAACGATCGGGCAGTGCTGATCTTCCACTTCACGGCGGTCGCGTACCGAAATGGCTCGGCGACCGCATGACGCGGCTTGGCGCCGTGATGTGCGAGGCGATCATCCATCATTATGGCCGCAACGAGTTGCTGCGGCGTCTGGCGCATCCCTTCTGGTTCCAGTCCTTCGGCGCTGTCATGGGCATGGACTGGCACTCGTCCGGCATCACGACCAGCGTCGTCGGCGCCTTGAAACGCGGGCTGACGCCGCTGTCGGGCGAACTCGGCATTCATGTCTGCGGCGGCCGTGGCGCCCATTCGCGCAAAACTCCGCATGAGCTGGCCGCCATCGGCGAGCGCATCGGCTTCGACGGACAGCGCCTGGCAACCGTCAGCCGGCTTGTCGCCAAGGTCGACAGTGCCGCCGTCCAGGATGGGTTCGACCTCTATCTGCACGGCTTCATCGTCACCGACGACGGCGACTGGGTGGTGGTGCAGCAAGGCATGAACGGCGACAGCAAGGTGGCGCGCCGCTACCATTGGCTGTCCGAAGGTTTGAAGAGTTTCGTCGATCAGCCGCACGCCGCCATCGAGGGCGCCAACCAGGGCGAGATCGTCAACCTGACCGACCGCCGTGCCGAGGCATCGCGCCAGGGACAGCTGGACCTGCTCCAGGACCTCGGCCCAGACCGCATCCTGCGCGAATTCGCTGCCTTGGATGCCGGTACTGCGGCGGCTCCGGAACAGCCGATGCTGCCGCATCTGATCATGCCGGCTCACCATGATGTGCGCGAAAGCGATATCGTCATGCGCCGCCTGCATGGCAACATGGCCGCTGCCGCCGAACGTGGCCCGGCGGATTTTTCCGAGCTTCTCCTGGTTCCTGGCGTGGGCGCGCGCACGGTGCGCGCGTTGGCGCTGGTCGCCGAAGTGGTGCATGGCGCGCCGTGCCGGTTTTCGGATCCGGGCCGGTTCTCACTCGCCCATGGCGGCAAGGACAGGCACCCGTTCCCGGTTCCGCTCAAGGTTTATGACGAGACGATCGGCGTGCTGAAGTCCGCGGTGCAGAAAGCCAGGCTTGGCCGCGACGAGGAAATCGGCGCGCTGCGGCGGCTCGACGATCAGTCGCGGCAGGTCGAACGATATGTCACCGGCCCCAGCCTGAAGGAAATCGTTGCCGGCGAATTCGACCAGTCGCACCTGCTTGGCGGCCGCAGCGTCTTTGGCTGGGAGCCGCCGCCGGACAAGGCACCGGCGGAGTTGGACAAGAAGGCATGACGGGTGCAGGCTGAACTCCGCAGTCAGGCTCGAAATCAACCGTCCAGGTCGATCAACGCAACGCCCAATTCCGGACGCCTGCTACGGCGCAGATGGCCGGGCGCCTCCACCAAAGTTCACTTCCAGCGTCGGTCGAACCATGGCCTCGAGCAGGTGTCCGCCCCGGGTCGTGCCGTCGCTCAATCCCAACACCGTATGAACGTGGAGACTGGGCTTGCCGTCATCGCCCAGCGCCACATCGCCAATGGCGCTCAGAACTTCGCATTGTTCGTCGATCGGGATTTTGCGGTAGGTCTTCGCATTGGGGTCGAACCAGCCCACGATCGCTCTTTCAAAGGCGCCGATCGCTGTCAGCGAAGCACTGTCGACTGCTTGATCGATCGCGAAGGCGGTCAGCGTGCCGAACGCTTCTTCGCCGGGGTCGAGCACCACGACAAATGTTCGCTGTCCGCCGGCCTCGTTGACGAGCCGCGATTTCATGCCTGTGCCCTCATCATGTTGGTCTTTCAGGACGGACCAAAGGGTGTTCGTCGGCGTCAATGGGCATGGTGCTCGGCATTCCGCTTGCGCGTTGCCGCGGCCTTCCTCGCCGATTCCGACCGACTTGCAGCCGGGCGTGCGGCTGACGCCTTGCCGCCGCTCTTGCCGCCCTTGTGTGCTGCCGGGTGGCCGGTGTGCTTGCCGCGCCCGGAGCCGCCTTCCTTCTTGCCGCCGCCATCATCCTTGTTGACCGTGGCCCAGGCGCGGCGTTCGGCCTCCTTCTCGGAGATGCCGCGCTTCTCATAGCCTTCCGCAATGTGGTCGGCTTTGCGCTCCTGCTTGTCGGTGTATTTCGATTTGTCGCCTCGTGGCATGGCCGCATCTCCTGTTGAACAGGGTCTGAACGTGAAGCCGCCGGGTGAGTTCCAACTGATACCTGAAAAGCTGATCAACAGCCAAAGCAGACGCGTTGCGCGCTAGTCTTCCGGTGCCGTGGCGGGAGCCGTGTAGCGGCGGCGCACTGCATCAAGCACACGCTTGCGGGTCTCCTTGGCGGAGAGCTTTTTATCGTTCTCCGCCTCGGCGGTTTCGCGCGCCAGATCCTTGTCCCTGATCTGGTTGCGGAACCATTTGGAATAGTCGCCGGCACGCAGGTGGAACTGCCAGGTCCTATCGTCGATGCCCTCGGCGATCTGAGCGAAAATCATCAGATTATGGGCCCTGAGGTTCATCGCATCGTCGGGGCCGTGGAAATAGAAACTGCCCGCCTCGTCGAGTTGCCCCTCGGCATATTTGCGGCTGTGCCGCTTGAGGGATTGACGCGGCTCGATGACCTTGACCATGGCGATCTTCTTGCGTTTCTGCGGTCGCCAGAACAGCACGCGCTCGCCCTTGGGCGAGGCCATGTCCTTTGGCGGGTCGATGCCGGTCTCGCTGCAGTAGGCCTTGACAACACCCTTTGCCTTGGGGCCAAGGGCGATGATGGCGGTCACCAGGCGCAGCGCGTCGGTCGAGATCGCTTCGGGATGCACTGTGATGAGCACCGTGCCCGGCAATTCCAGGGACAGGATCGCGCGCGTATCATCACGCCGCTTGGGCAGAAGATGGTGCGCTTCGTCGATGACAAGCCAGTGCGGCCTGGCCGTTCGACGTCGAAAACTGCCTAGGCCGGGCAGCAGGTCGGCAAAGAAATCTGGGCGTTCATTGACGCGCAGCGCCAATCCATTGATGACGACATTGCTATCGGCTTTCTCGATGAGGTCCAGCACTTGCGCCTTGGTCGGCGCGCTCGAGCCGTCGCCCAGACGCACGGCGCCTTCGAGGCCGTCATAATCGCCTTCGGGGTCGAAGATGCAGAATTGAAACCCGCTCTCGACGAAGCGTTCCGTCAGCGCGGTGGCCAGGGTGGACTTGCCGATGCCGGAGCTGCCGGCGATGAGGATCGTGTCGGTTGGCGACAGGTAGATTTCGTCGCCGCCGGCGGAGCCCAGCACGATGCCGTCATGCCGCCTTGGCAGGATGTCGTGATCGCGTTTGATCAGCCTGTCGGCCAGTTCCTCCACGCCTTTCCCGCGTGCGCCACGCGTGACCAGATCCGCTGTGGTCTTGACCGCGGGAATTGCATTGTCGACGGCGACGCTGCAGCCGCAAGCCTTCAGGAAGGCATGGTCGTTCTCGGCGTCGCCGACACCGACCACATTGTGTGGCGACAGCCGGAGATCCTGCAGCGCCGCGGCCAGCCCGGTGGCCTTGTTGATGCCGCTCGGCAGGATCATCACCGCGCCCTTGTTGAAGATGATTTCCAGTTCGAGCCCCATCTTCTTGATGGTTTCGAGCACGGTCGTCTGATGTGGCTCCCAGGTCGCGACGATCGACCGGCCGACGGAAAGCGGCTTGACGCCCTGCTTCTTCAGTCTGGAGACGAATTCGGTTTCCGGCGAAGGTGAGATCACCCGCTCTTCCTCACTGGCCGGCGTGTAGATCAGCGCTCCGTTCTCGGCGACCACCTTGTCGAAAAGGCCGATCTCGGGAAAGACGCGTTTGAGGTCGGGCAGCTCGCGCCCCGTGACGAGCACCAGCTTGCGGCCACTTTTCTTGAACCGCTCCAGCGCGGCAAGGGTCGTCTTCGAGACGATCCCGTCATGCGCCAGCGTGCCGTCGTAATCCGTCGCCAATGCGATGAAATACATTGCACCGGACCTCAGTAGCCGCCGACCACGGGCAATATCTCGCCGGTGATGTAGCTCGAGCAATGTGGCGAGGCGAGAAACACATAGGCCGGTGCGAGTTCCTCCGGCTGCGCCGGCCGCTTCATCGGTGTGTCCGCGCCGAACTTCGAAACGTCACCGGCCTCCTTGTCCGAAGGGTTGAGCGGGGTCCATACCGGACCCGGTGCAACCGCGTTCACCCGGATGCCCTTGCCGAGGAGATTGCCGGAGAGGGCGCGGGTGAAGGCATGGATGCCGCCCTTGGTCATGGAGTAGTCGACCAGCGCCTTCGACCCGTCGATGCCGGTGACCGAACCGGTGTTGATGATGGCCGAGCCCGGCTTCATATGCGGGACGGCTTCCTGTGCCATATGGAAATAGCCGTAGAGGTTGGTCTTCAGCGTCGTGTCGAAATGCTCTTCGGTCAGTTCTGCGAACTCGCTTGAATGAATCTGGAATGCCGCATTGTTGACCAGCACGTCGATGCGGCCGAATGCCTTGACCGTTTGCGCCACCGCGTTGCGGCATTCGTCGCGTTCGCTGACGTCGGCCTTCACCAGGATACAGCGCCGTCCCTCCGCCTCGACGGCGGACTTTGTCGCCTTGGCATCCCTGTCCTCGGCCAGATAGACGATCGCAATGTCGGCGCCCTCGCGGGCGAACAGAACCGACACCGAACGGCCGATGCCGGAATCGCCGCCGGTGATGAGAGCGACCTTGTCTTCGAGCTTTTTCGATCCGAGGTAGAAGGGCGCATCGTAGAGCGGCGCCGGTTCGATCGCCCATTCATCCCCCGGCTTGGGATGATGTTGCTCGGGAAAGGGTGGCTCGGGATATTTTCGGGCGCCGGCCTGCATGGCGTGTTGGCCCTTGCCGTTGCCTTTCGATTTGTCCCTGGCATCGATGCCACGCTGGATGCGACGCTGCTTGGCGGCTTCGCTGGCTGTCCTGCTCTGCATGGCTCTCTCCTCGGCTTCGAGGAGGAACAACGCGCGTCGGACGAAAAGGTTTGCGCAAAAAAGACGATCATGCCGCCCGCGTCATGCCACACGGCGGTAGCTGTAGTGATCCCTGATGAATTCATTGAAGAAGCGGCCTTTCGAGGCAGCTTTCCTGAAAGCGGCATAGGTTGCCGGGGCAACCTCCGCATAGTCGTAGCGATGGCCGCTCGGCACGAACCAGACGGAGAGGATTCTGGTCGCGGGATCGTATTGTGTGCTTCGGATCGCGGTCGACGGCATGTTGGCTACCTGACTGCTCAGCTAGATAAATCCGCCAGGCGTGGTTCCGGTTCCCAGTCGTCATTCATCGCATCATCCATCAACCGCCGAGGCGCCGCTCGTATTGCCCTGCTGCTCCGCCCTTACCATTTAGGCGGGATGTCACGCCTCAAATCGAAAGCAACCGGCCGGGCCCTGGCATTCCAGCATGACCTCTTTGGTGACGCCGAGGATTTGCCGGAGGGCTTTGCCTATCAGCCCGGATTCATCACGCAGCAGGAAGAGACAGAGCTTGCCCGGCATCTCGAGGGACTGCCGTTCCAGGCGTTCGATTTCCATGGCCATCTGGCAAACCGGCGTGTCGTCGGGTTTGGTCTGCGCTACGATTATGACCGGCGCGAAGTGGTCGAGGCGCTGCCGATCCCAGACTTCCTGCTGCCTGTGCGCGACAAGGTCGCGGCCCTTGCGCGCCGGCCTGTCGAGGCTTTCGCGCAGGTGCTGATCAATGAATACCGGCCTGGCGCCGGTATCGGCTGGCATCGCGACAAGCCGCATTTCGAGGATGTCGCCGGCATCTCGCTGCTGGCGCCCTGCAATTTCCGGCTGCGGCGAAAGAGCGGTGACGGGTGGGAGCGCCGGACCATCGTCGTCGAGCCAAGATCGGCCTATCTCATGACGGGACCTTCGCGCACGGAGTGGGAGCACAGCATCCCGCCGCTTGCCGAGCATCGCTACTCGATCACCTTGCGGACACTGCGGTCTCGAAACCCCTGAGGCCAAGCCGATCGCCGAGGCTCTACTTGACGCCAATGCCGGCGGTCAGGCCGCCGTCGATCCTGTAATCGGCGCCGGTGCAGAAGCCGGCTTTTGACGAGCACAGGAAAGCGATGAGCTCCGCCACTTCCTCCGGCTCGCCGATGCGGCCAAGCG
>NZ_NSFU01000038.1:0-32659 GCF_002294875.1 Mesorhizobium sp. WSM4312
TTGCGTGGTTTTCGATTATATCGTCGTGGGTGGTGGCTCCTCTGGATGCGTGATGGCGAGCAGGCTCTCCGCCTATGGCGCTCGCGTGCTGCTCATTGAAGCTGGCCCTGATACGCCGCCGAATGCCATTCCTGACGACATCCAGGATGGCGACCCAACGCGTGCTTACCTTAATCCCGGTTATCGATGGCAGTCACTCCACGCGACAACGGTGCGAGGTGGCCGCAAGCCTGTCCATTACGAACAGGCGCGCGTCATGGGTGGCGGCTCCAGCATCAATGCCCAAGTCGCCAACCGCGGCGGGCCCGGAGATTACGATGAGTGGGCCTCAAGCGGTGCAACGGGCTGGGGTTGGGAAGACGTGCTGCCCTACTTCCGTCGTCTAGAATGCGATTTGGATTTCGGCGGGGAATTTCATGGCACGAACGGCCCCTTGCCAATCAAACGTGTGCGCCAATCAGACTGGTCGGGCTTCATCCGGGCAATCTCCGATGCTTACGATGCTTTGGGGCTTCATTTCAGGCCAGACTTCAATGGTGCATTCGGTGATGGCTATTCAGTTGTCCCATTGACCAACCGCAATGGTCATCGGGTCTCCTCCGCGATGGCGTACTTACCCGAAACCGTCCGCTCTCGCCGCAATCTAACGATTTTATCCGAAACGACAGTTGCGCGGCTGACCTTTTTGGGAACAACGGTAACGGGGGTCGAGACGGAGAACAAATCGGGCGTGCAATCGTATAGCGCTTCTTGCGTTATCCTGTGCGCAGGAGCACTCCATTCACCCGCCATATTGATGCGCTCCGGGATCGGCCCCGCGAAGGAATTAGTACAATTCGGAATCCCTATCGTTGCAGATTTGAAAGGTGTGGGCCAGAATCTTCAGGAACACCCCACGATTTGCGTTTCGGCCTATTTGAAGCCGGCCGATCGCTTGTCACCCGGCGTGAGCGAATATATTCAGATGCACGCCCGCTACTCGTCGGGTTACGAAGGCTGCCCGTCGACCGATATGGCAATATCGACTGTTGCCAAATCATCCTGGCACCCGCTGGGGAGGCGCCTCGGCACTCTCGCCGTGTGGGTCAATCGCAGCTACTCGACGGGAACTGTGGCGCTCAAGGGTAGTTCGCATAAAATAGAGCCGGAGGTCGATTTCAACTGGTTGAGCGACAAGCGGGACGCCGAGCGCCTCAAGCAGGGCTTTCGCTTCATAGTCCGCCTGCTGCAGCAAGATTCGCTGTCCTCTGTGGCGCTGGACCCGTTTCCGTCAGCGTTGAATGCGCGAGCGAAGCTGGTGAGCAAGGTCACAAGCACAAACTATGCACTCACGTCATTTCTGGCGCTGCTCATGGACGCGTCGCCGCGGCTGCGCCGTGGGCTGATTAGGCGCGTCATAACGGATGGGGATAGCATTTCCGATCTCGTCAACGACGAGAAACATCTGGATCGGTATATTCGCCAGAACGTCATCCCAAGTTGGCATCCGACGTCGACCTGCAGGATGGGGGCAGCCGCGGATCCTGGCGCTGTGACCGATCCGTCGGGACGCGTTCATGGTATTTTGGGTTTGAGGATCGCCGACGCTTCCGTCATGCCATTTTGCCCTCGGGCGAACACAAACATTCCGACGATTATGGTGGCTGAGAAATTGGCCGACACAACCTTGAGAGACGGCAGACGGAGCTAAATCGCTGCCTGCTTTGCTGCTCGGCTAGTCGTCTCGTCGAGACGGCGGATAACGTCGACAAGCGCTTCCTCAGCTCATGTGCTCCTTGGTGCCGCCAGGCAGAACGCCGAACCCGATGTAGATGGCTTTTTTGCGAACGAAGTCTTCGTCCCTGAGCTTGACCGCTCGACCCGGATAGCGTCGAAAAAGACTATGGGATAGGAAAATTTCGAGCGGTCGGTTTCTGCCATTCGGCCATCGTCCGGGACGGCGTGTGTGATGGACGAGCTCAGGTAGCTGGCGATACCTCGCGTCATAGAGCTCTTCGAGATGGCCGATCCTGCCATGAAACCCGGAGGTCGGCGCTGGTCTGGATTGAGCCTGGAAGTCATAAAGCAATTCAGAATTGTAAATCGCTCTTAGTATCTTGGCCGTGATAATGTTAAACTAACCGCGACGGATGTAACAATATATACAACTATATTAACATACAAATCGTTGTTATCTTCACCAGGAAGCGCTAGAGATCAATTGCTAAGACGGAATCACCGCCCAGCCATCGGCTTAGCCTTAGAATGGGACATCATGTCGACTTTCGTTATTATTGGAAGAGACGGCGCGTTGCCCACATCCAAGGAACTGTCGACTTTGAGAGCCGCGGCAAACACTAATCAACTTAAGCGCCCAAAAAGGGGATTGACTATGACCACGCTGCCGAAAATTTCACTTTCGAAATTGAGAGACGATGCAACGCGACGTGACGAGCGCCAGCGCCTGCAAATGGCATGCCAGGAATACGGGTTCTTCTACCTTGTCGAGCACGGCATCCCCGGGGAACAGATCGCGCAAGCCATTGAGGCTTCCCGGCGATTCTTCGCATTGCCACAGTCGGTTAAGGAACGCTACGGGCACGCCTTTCAGGACGTGTACCCCACTGCCGCCCGTGGATACAGTCCTTTACACGGCGAAATGCTACATCCTGAGGCCGGCTTCGATCCAAAGGAGGTATTCGACCTCGGAATTGAGAACGAAGGCGACCGGCGTCCGTTCTCCGGCCGCACGCGCCTTCCGGATGAAGCCTTGGCTCCTGGCTTCGCAAGAAACCTGCTTGCTTTGCAGGCTACCGTGCTCGCCGGGATTGTCCCCCAGATCGGGGATGCGCTGGCGGACCTGATAGGTATGGAAGAGGCATGGTTCCAACGCCATTTCAGCACGCCGACGCTTGGGCAACGCGTGATACGGTATCCAGCTCGCGGCGGCACTTGCGCAAAGCACACGGATCATGGCTTCTTCACGCTGCTGCTGCAAGAGGAACTCCCCCTGCGTTCCTTGCAGGTGTGGTTCCGCGGTCGATGGATGCCGGTGCCGAGCCTGCCCGATAGTCTCGTAGTCAATCTGGGCGACCTCCTTCAGGTCTTGAGCGACGGCCGCTTCAAGAGTACGCCCCACCAGGTCGTGCATAGTGGTCCGACTGATCGAATTTCGCTGCCCTTCTTTATTTATCCCGAGATCGACGCTCGCCTGACTTCGCGACAAGGGCAGCAAGTTAGTGTTGTAGAAATGATGCTGCGCAACGTTGAGTCAATATGGGTGACTGGGAATGGCGCCGGACGCGCGCGCGAACTGCAATGATTGTCTGCTTTTCTAAAGCATGCGCAATTATGGCGCCGACGCGGTGCAGATCTCCGTGGTAAGCTGGAAGAACTCTCGCATCCGCTAGATTGTCCCGCCGTCGCGCGTGTAGCGCGGCGGTCGGAAGCCCGCTTCGGGATGAATGCACCTATGGTGTCAGATTGTTTGCATCGTGTGGTCGCAGGGAAAGATCGCACTAGATCTGCACCGCTGTCGCAAACGTGCTGCGGGAAAACCTGAGGGAACTTGATCCCATGATAACGCTCGCCCAACTCGCGCTTGACGTATCGCGAACCGAGCTCCCGGGAACCAGTTCCAGCGCGACCACGACGCCGTCACAGGCGGAAAGATCTTATAACACCCGGCGGTCGCGTGCTGCACGTCTTGCGGGCCGGTGGCAGTTATCGCAAGCCGTCAACCTTTCAGGCCGAACACCTCGCGCCCTGGAGCCCATTCTCAGCCGGAGCCCGCCCCTCATGGAGATTCGTCTCGCAGGCACTGCCGACCGCGATGCATGGCGGTCCCTTTGGTACGCATATTGCGCCGACCAAGGTCTCAATTCATCAGAACAGGCGACAGATAGGATCTGGCGGCGCATCGAGCGCCCAGACGAACCGATTAACGCGCTGATCGCGGTCTCAGCAACTGGCGTTACCATAGGTTTTGCTACCTTTGTCATTCACCCGTATACTCTTAGCGATCGTCCGGTCTGTTTTCTCGCAGATCTCTATGTCGACGAGTCTTCGCGGCGCCAGGGGATTGGCCAAGCCATGCTCACGAATCTGGCCTCCTACGGTCGCGACCAAGGCTGGCTGAGAATCTATTGGAATACGGACAGATCAAATTATCATGCGCGGGCGCTCTATGACAAGATCGGTAAATTGAGTCCATACCTTACCTACTACTATGACCTGTAGACTTGCTCTGAGGTCGTAACGAAAGCGCATTGACCTGCCCCAGTCTTTTAAACAGTGGCGAGTAGACTAGAGGTGCAGCCATTTATGTTGCGCACATGGGCTTGCAGCGGAATGTATTTTCGGCGCGATGATCCATTGATCAGGCAAGGACCGTGTTCGAGGTAAACTCCGTGCGGTGGTCTGCGACGATCATGCCGGGCTTGCCGCGCTGGGCGATCAGGTCGTCAGTTCGCGAGCAACGCGGCGACCAGAGATCTGTGTCCGGAATCGCGTAAGGCATTCGCGCGTCACGTCGTCGACGAGTTGATCGGCCGCAGGAGAACTGGTCGTACAGCGACCAGCGTGCGTTCGGCTTCGCCTCGACACGGATCGGCCCCGCATGCCGACCGCCGCTCGCCGTCCGCACTTCAACAAGGTAGGCGACATCTCGTCGACCGGCAAGATCTATTCCGGACGTCCGCGCTGTCGTTATGACAAGCCATATTCTAATTTAGATCTCAAAAATCTTCCGGGGAGCAGTGGTCAGTACCTCGACGCCGGAGTCTGTGACACGGAACGTTTCGCTGATGACGTATCCAAAATCCTCCTCGATCCAATTACCTAACATCAGGTGAAAGGTCATGTTTGGTAGCAACTCTGTCATATCGCCATCCTTAAGGCTTGCGGTCGGCTCCAACCAACCAATGCCGTGTGCATAGCCGCAACGCGTCTCCTTTTTGAGGCCCCGCTTCTCGATGCTGCGATTGAAGGCGTTGGCAACATCGCTGCAAGTCGCTCCTGGCCGTATCGCATCAAGAGCGACCTCAAGGCCGGCGACTTGGATCTCATGCACGCGACGTAGACGATCGGAGGGTGAGCCGATCGTGTAAGTGCGCATAAGCCCAGCACAGTAACCATATCGCGCACCGCCGATTTCGAGATTCACCTGCGATCCATAGCGAAAAACGTCCTCGCTCCACGGAATGTGGCACGTTCCCGTTCGCGGTGATGAACACAAACTTATTCCCTCGATCCCGCTTCCTGGCTTACCGTTTGCGCCGCGCACCAACGTTGCCACAATTTCCGCGCACGCGTCTGCTTCACGCACCCCGGGGCGTATTACCTCAGCAGCGCGTCGAATCGCGGCGTCTGAGATTGCCGCCGCCTCCCGCATTACAGCTATCTCGAGATCTGACTTGATGAGCCTTTTCCAAGTGACCGCCTTAGTAGCATCGACGATCGTGGCACCAGGCAGGCGCATCCTAAACTTTTTCGCCGATTGCGATGGAAGGCAGCATAGCTCGATTCCTATGCCTCGACTCGCGAGGCCGACGTCCTCCAAGTAATCGACTACCGCGTCATAGCCATCCTTGTCAGGATTTCCAATATACGCTTCGGGGTATGCGACGATTTTGTCGCGCTCCATAAAACATTGATGAATGGCTGCCGGCGCATCACAGCGGCGCAGAATGAACGTCGGTTCCTCTTCTCGTATCGAAACCACAACGGCCTGAGGAACATAGGCTGATAGCGCGGTGTACCCCGTGAGATAGGTAATGTTATGTTGGTCGGAAACGACGAGCGCGTCGATATCGCACCGACCCATTTCGAACTTCACCGAGCCGAGCCGGCGAAGGTATTCACTTCTAGGGAATGCCTGGGGTCCCTTGGATATATTCATAAGTTTGAACTCCAGCTATGCTTTTGACAACAAGGCGAGCTATTGCGGGTAAGAGTTCTTATGCTGGCGACGGATCACCTCTCAGTTGGGGGGGAGTCGTGGGGCTGCAGATCGCTCCTGTTCGCCCGACGGCGGTGTGATAGACCAAGCGATTAAGTCGACAGCTCGTTGGAGTATCGCTTCGGTCTGAGCAAGGCTGGGTGAAACGGCGACGACATGTCCTATCCAGTCTCGAAAATCGCCTTTCCTGAAGATCGGCGCGTTGGGTTCAACATACAATTTGATTTCAGCGACACCTGGTACCGCGATCGCCTGACTGCCGCCATCGATCCAATCGAGGGTGCCGTCGCAATCAGCAACTAGGAACCGCGCGGCTGCGGTCTGCAAATGCCTTCTGCGCAAATCCCATTCCTCGCCGACGACAAGCTTGATGTGCTCGGTGACCAGATCGACACCGCTCGCCAGTTGGACCAGTTCAGGCTCAAGCGCACCAGCAAGACGCGGATTCACTTCGATTACAACCGGGCCATGATTAGTCAACCGGAGCTCGATGTTCGTTGGCCCCCAATTAAGGCCAAGAGCTTGCAAGCACCTCAGCGAAACATCAACGATACGGTCATGATCGTCTTCCGCAAGCGGGGCCGGGAAGGTCGTTTCACGGAAGACGAAATGCGGTGGGGGGCCGAAATCAACGGCGACAATCCCAATAACCTCATTGCCCATTATCTCCACGCTATAAAAAGGGCCGCGCGCGAATTCCTCAACCAATATCCTCGGCGAAGACGGCCAGATGTGCTTCCCACCCAACAGATAGGTCGTGTGGTCAGCTAACTCATCGGCGTTGCGGCACAATCGGACACCGATGCTACCGCTGCCGATTGCCGGCTTAACAATTACGGGAAAGCCGATCTCCGCGACAGCGCTTTCTACTTCTGCCACATTCAGCGCCATGCGATAAGCGGGTATCGGAACTCCGGCTTCCGCAAGTAGCTGGCGCTGAGAGAATTTGTCACAGCATCGTTCAATCAATTCGGGGTTGGGTCCCGGTAAGTCGAAATGCCGACATAGTTTGCCAACGGTTGCATAGACCGACTCGTCGATGCCCGAGAAGCCCGTGATACCAGCGATGTCATTGGTCTCACGCAGCCTGGAACATTCGCGAATCAAGGTATCAAGATTGGTTGTATCGACACGGATTGCCTCGCTTCTTTCCGCCGCAAGATACTCGTACTGTGTTGGATCAACTGATAGTGTAATTGGATGAAAGCCAAGACGCCGGGCCGCGTGGATGTATCGTATTCCATTACCTCTTGCATGGCCTTCAACCAGGATGAGAGCTTTCCTTGACATTGGCTGTTCTCCACTCTGCGTTTTTGTCGATAGGTCGTTTTGCCATCGTGGACCTCAGACTTAAAGACAACGATCCAAGGCCAAACATTCCGTGAAATTGGTCGCCTCTACCCGCAGCCGCTGGCTGAAGCTGAAGTTGCCTTTGGCGCAGCAAAATCGTCTTCCCAGATCTGGGCAGAACCGATTGGGCTTGATGGCAACTGACCGAATAGTGGCCGAGTGGGATAATGCACTGTATCGCGTACCAGAGTACTGGGGACGAGTACGCCCTTGACCGGGACCCGGCGCCACGAGCTGTCACCGAAAGGCCCTACTAGGGAGTGAGTTTTAGCGCGTTATCGCCGGGAGAGCCCTCGCGAATCGAGAACGTTATCCTTCCATCGTCGTCTATTGCACCCTCGTAGAACATGTGGTCGCAGATAGAATTATCCCGGTGGAAAGTCAGCACTCGCGGCTTGATCTCCACCATCTGATGCTCCTCGATGTATGCGGAGGAGCAAACGATTATTTCGTCCCCGACCTGACAGGTGCGAGCAGCGGCTCCGTTCAGCACGCAGCAACGAGAACCCCGCTCTCCATAAATCACGTAAGTGCTGATTCGAGCGCCCGATGATTTATTCCAGATTTCAACGAATTCCATTGGAAGGATGCCGGCTTCGTCGCAGTGATCTGGATCCAAAGTTATTGAGCCCCGGTAGTTCAAATTCGCGTCGGTCACAGTTATTCCATGAAGCTTGGCGGCAACAAATTTTCTCATCTACATTTCCTCTCGGCGGTGGGACACTGCGTCGACAAGCGATTGCTGTGTCTTGGTTTCAGGATGGATGGATGGACGTTCTGCGATTTGTCGTATTGTGGTTCTTAGGACAAAATTGATTACTCTGGCGTGGCCAGCACGAGACAGTCAGGCGAAGGCTGGTTGTGGTGGGCGGAGGCATTGCCGGCCGGCTGTCCCCCATTGGTAATGCCATCCGATACAGTTCCGACATGTTCCGTTCCTTTAATTAGTTGTGATTTCAGGTGACTGTGCCAATCGGCCCGTTCAACTGGATCGCACACAAAGTTGCAAACCTCGTGCCAAACTGGCTAATCAGGCCGGAAACAGAAATGCGTGATCTCTTTCAGCTATTTAGGTGAGCAGACCACGGATCGGATCAAGAAGGCACGTCGCGGACGCGACAAAATGTTGAGTGTAGGACGGGTTGAGGTGGCGCCCTTCTGCTGGTGGTCGTGCGGCCGATCTGGGCATCGTTGACTTCTGGCGGCGGGGATGTCGAGGACGCTCGGGTATTGGCTGTTCGGATCTTAGACGCGTGCAGCCTCATGCCTCGAATGCGGCCGTTTTACTTGTCCCAGTCGAGGCCTGCCTAAATGTTTGATCTCAGGTTTTGATGGGGCATCCTTATCTTCCGAATCAAAGGATGCACTATGGGCCAGGTTCTTCATGGGAGCGCCACGACGACAGAGGCGGTCCGTCGGGCGCCCGCTGATCAAGGGTTTGTTTTCAGCGATGGGATGGTCGCGGGGCTTACGCTCCTAAGGACGACCTTAAGAGCCCAGCCTCGCTACCGTGCCATGATCGCGCAAGGCGGCCCTCGCCGGAGGCGTACCCGAGGATCGCCCCTGACCAACAAGGAAAAGCCGGATCGACGCGGTCATGTATCCTCTAAGAGTTGTCATGACGCTTACCTCCTTCAGGTTGTGTGCGTCAAGTTCTGCAAAATGGGGCGGCCACGATGCTGGTCATGCGGCTTGGCGTAGAGCGAGCTTCTTGTGCTCGCGCAGATCGTCCATGTTGATGTAGCGGTTGGCCTCCATCCAGTTCTCGTTGGTCTCGCAGCCAGCGCCCTGACGAGGCGCAGGCAGCTTTCATTGGGGAAGATGCGCATGACATTGGTGCGCCGGCGGATTTCCTCATTGTGCCGTTCAAGCATGTTGGTGCTCTTGAGATGCTTGTGATGCTGGCGCGGCAGGCAAAAGAAGGTCAGCGTGCGCTCGATGGTCTCCTCCACCCAACTCGTCAGTCGCGGATAGCGGCCCGACCATTTGGACAGCCATGCGGCGAGATCGGCCTTGGCCTCGGCGAGATCGCGCCGGTCATTAGAGCCAGCGCAAGTCCTGCAGGCAGTCGGCGCCGTGCTTTCTCGGCAGGTGATCGAGCGCGTTCCTGAGGAAGTGGACGTAGCAGCGCTGCCAGGCGGCTTCGGGGATCACCTCGCCGATCGCCGCGACCAGGCCGGCATGATTGGCGGAGACAACCAGCTCGACGCCCTTGGGGCTGCGCGCCTTCAGCGCGACGAGGAAATCCCTCCAGGCCGAGCGGCTTTCGCGATTGGCCATCTCGACGGCCAGGATCTGGCGCCGGCCGTCCCAGTCGATGCCGACAGCGATCAGCACCGCCTGGCTCATGACGACGCCGGCCTCACGCACCTTCTCTTAGCGCGCATCGAGGATGAGGTAAGGAAACGGCTCTTGAAGGGGGCGCCTGGCAAAGGCAGCGAGGCTCTCGTCCAGCCGCTTGTTGATGGCCGAGATCGACGAGGCCGAGAACGCATGGCCGCACAGCTCTTCCGTGATCGCCTTGACCTTGCGGGTCGACACGCCCTGCACATACATCTCCGCAAGCGTCGCCACCAAGGCCCGCTCCGAACGCTGGTAACGCTCGAGAAGCTCGGTCGAGAAGCGGCCGGCCCGGTCCTGCGGAACCCGCAGCTCAAGCTTGCCGACCCGCGTGACAAGGGTGCGGCCGTAATAACCCGAGCGGTAGCCGAGCCGCTCAGGTGTGCGCTCGCTCTTCGAAGCCCCCAGCGCCTCGTCCATCTCGGCCTCGAGTACCTCCTGCATCACCGCACGGATCACTTCGTGAAGTCCGTCCGGGTCCGAAAGCAGAATGTCTTTGATGGCAGCGCTGCCGGTCTTACTTTCAATCTTGGTCATGGTGGCGTTCCTTCGCGGGAATCGGTGACGTGAACAATCACCAGCCTGCCATGACCGCCCTCTCTCAGCGAATTTGCAGAACTGTCAGCACACACCCTCCTTCATCACAAACCCAACCGAACAACTGGGCAGGTGTTCCAAAAAACGCCGAGTTCCAATAAGGACTCAGGTCCTGGTCCGCTATTGTCACCCCTTCCAAGTCGATGTGTTCGTCACAAATCTTGCGCAATTGAGAAAGGTCGCCCGGGCGTACAACTCTGATTTCCACAGTATTCTCCTGCTTCTCGTTCCGGCACACGTCAGGGGATTTGCTTGCGCAGTTGCCTGATGTGGCAGGTGAGCCAGCCCGCATATTGGCCGTCGTATTGTGGGCCGCGACGCTCACATGTGCGCACCCGATGAAGTGTAGATGTGTTTGTTTCAGGCAATGAGGCGCGTCTTGTGAGCACCGCCACGGTGGACCTGAAATCGCCTCACAGACGCTTGCCCACTGAACACGTCCCCGCCATGACCGGGGACGTGTTAAGGCACATTGCCTTCAGCCTCTGCAGAGGTCAGCGGTCTTGCTGCCGTCCGCAGGTTGTCTTTGCCGTAGCCGTATTTGCCGAATACTGCCATCATTTCGCCAGAGCCAACATAGTCCTGCATACGGCATTGAACGCGTCGACCGCAGCCTGCTCGTTGAGCTCGAAGGCGATAGCAGGATAGTTGGCTGGCGCGATGAACGAATCGGCCAGCTCAAGGCTGTGGTCCTTCTTAACAAGTCCAGTCGCTGTAAAGTAGTCGAGGGCACCGGCGGCGGCGCGACAGCCTGTCCGCCGGCGGTCCGGCGACCTGCATGATTTTGTCGTCGGCGATGCCTGACTTTTTCGCGTCCTGGACCGCGGTGTAGCCTGTATCACTGACGAAGGTGAGTCCCTTGTCACGCACATCCTCATAAGAATGCAGCCCTTCCGGGTTGCCCTTAGGCACCAGCAGTGCGCCTCTCTCCGTAGCGATCGGTTCGCTGAACAGCACGTTGCGGCAGCGCTCCGGCTTGATCCACATGCCGGCCGTGATGAAGTCGAAGCGGCTAGCCTGCAGGCCGGGGACAAGTGAGCCCCATTCGGTTACGACCGGCTCGATTCTATTCTCGTGTTTTTGCGCGACGCACGCAAATGCCAGACAATCCGATCCCCAAATTAATTCCCAGCACCGCAGGTTATTTGGTGTCCGCTTTTTCAACGAGACGCTCCATGAGCGTGCTGTAGGCGACAAAACCGGTGTGAGACCAGAAGGTCTTGCGGCCAGGATTGGTCTCCAGCACGTCGAGGAAAATCCTTGATTTGTTGTGGAAACGAGACCGAATAAGCAGCTCAAGGGTCCTGCAGCCAATCTCCGAACGTCGGTGTTGGCAGCTGACGTAGAATTGCCTCAAAAAGACGCGTTGCCCACTCGGCTCCGCATTGTCTGGCTCCAAACGATGAGTGGCGAGGCCCACAATCTCGCCGTTCTGGCTGAAGAGGTCGACCATCCAAATTTCGCGATTCACCAACTGAATAAACCGCTCCTTGAGTTCTGAAACCGTCATCGGGGTTTCGATGCTTCTCGGCCTCGATCAACTCGCGGTTCAACATTGCCAACTTGTCGAAATCTTCGGCGGCAGCTCTGCGAATCTCAATTGTCTCTGAAGCACTGTGATCCTCTCCTGACCCATGCGACCCACGCAGCGGGCTAGGCAATGCGCTCCTACATGTCCGTGGTGGGTAAAGCCCGTCCGCAGCCAAAAATCCTATGATTAGAGTTGTTCTCGATGACCTCCGATACGGATTCTCTCGCCGGGCTTATTTCGATTTGGTCGAGGTCATTGAATCCTGCATCGCCCGACAGCCGCGCCGTCGGTAGGGATCAGCAAGCGTTCAATTTCCAGATGGTGGCTGCGAGAGGCGGATACCAACGTTTCTCGTCTGAACGTAGCCGTCCAGCGCTTCCTGACCCTTCTCCCTGCCGTAGCCGGACTGGTTTATCCCACCGAACGGTGTTTCCACCCCGCCCACATACCACCCATTCACGTACACTTGACCGGCCCAAAGGCGGTCGGCGGTCCAGAGGGCCCGGTCAATATCCCGCGTGAACACGCCCGCTGCCAGACCGTGAACGGTGTCGTTCGCGAGATTGACGGCCATTCCCGGATTATCGAACGTGGTAACGGCAAGAACAGGACCGAATACTTCTTGCTGGAAGAGATTGCTGTCTCGCGCGACATCGGCAAACACCGTGGCCGCCATAAAGTAACCGCTCCGCTCCGAAAGCGCAGTCCCGCCGGTTACGAGTCGCGCGCCCTGCGAGAGGGCCGTCTGGCAGGCCCGCTCAACTCCTTGTCGTTGGTTTCGGGAGATCAACGGGGTGATGTCGCAGTTTTCGCGTCCTGGACCGACCGACAGTCCTTCGACGCAGACCCTCACTCTTTCCACCAGTTTGTCTGCAATAGAACGTTCCACAATAAGACGTGTAAGGTTGTTGCAATTCTGGCCTGCATTCAGAAAGGTCCCGACGCGTACCGCTTCCACAACGCAGTCGAGGTCGGCATCGGAATACACAACTGCAGCCGACTTTCCGCCCAGTTCCATTATGCAGGGCACGATCCGATCCGCTGCCGTCTTGAGCACCGTCCGCCCAGTAGTAATCGAGCCCGTGAAGACGATGTGGCGAACGTCGGGATGTTCGATCAGCGCCTGGCCTGCCGTTTGGCCGTATCCAGTGAGCACGTTGACCGCTCCGGCAGGCAGCCCCGCTGTCTCACAGGCACGCGCAAGTTCAACTCCGGAAAGGGGAGCTAGTTCCGGCGACTTCACCACGACTGAGTTGCCGGTTGCGATGGCGCAGGCCAGCGAGCGGGCCGTCAGTTCAAGTGGACCATTCCACGGAACGATCTGGGCGGACACGCCGAAGGGACTTCTGACTGTGTAGTTGACCAGGTTGGCCCCGCGCGGGATCGAGCGCCCTTCAAGTTTGTCGGCCAAGCCACCATAGTATCGCAGGTATCTGATGGCGGTCTGAACCTCGCCATCGGCAAGTTCCAATGCCTTCCCCGTCTCCGCGCAGTTAATGGCTGCGATCTCGTCGAAACGCGCTTCAAGGGCGTCGGCAACGCGAAACAACATGCGACCGCGATCATACGGATGCATGTCTATCAGCACGCGGTCGCGAAAAACGCGGTGAGCAGCAGTAACGGCAAGCTCGATGTCTTGGGGTCCTGCTTCAGCTACGACAGCAATCGTTTCGGCGCTCGCCGGGTCATCGACCTCGATGCGTGTGCCGGACACAGAATCCCGCCACTCGCCATCGATATAATTTTTGACTACGTCGTTGCTGGCCATCCAGTCCTCTTTCTTATCGCTCGATTTTCTTCGAATTGGCGCAGCGACAGTGGTCGGCGCCGCAGGAAGAACGGCAACCGTGGTATCGGTCCGGCAGTGAAAGCCCTAGTCTGCCGTTCAGCCGCTCCGAGTTCGCCCACTGCCACATGCCACGGAACGGCCTTCCCGTTCCGTGACTGCGAGCGGCCCGATTTTGGACCTGCTAGTGGCCCGGTGCTTTGTCGGCTAGCGAGCCGCGCCTCCACCGTCGAGGGTAGTCGCTACTGCGCCAATGCTGTCGCGAATGATGGACAGACCACGCCGAAGGTCAGCCTCGGCGATGGTGAGGGCAGTCATGAACTTAAGCACCTCACCGTATGAGCCGGCGATCTCGATCACCAAGCCCCGACGAAAAGCCTCCTGGGAGACCAGACCTGGCAAGGAGTGGTGCTTCGGTGAAACGAGTCCGTACATCAGACCGCGGCCTCGCACGCTCAGGCCGAGGGTGGGGAATTCCTCGGTAATCGCGTTGAGTTCTTGGACCAAGATCGCAGACTTGCGAGCGATCTCATCCTCGAACTTGGAGTCGGACCAGTAAGCTTCGAGGGCCGCACGAGCAGTGACGAAAGCATAGTTGTTGCCTCTGAAGGTCCCGGTGTGTGCGCCCGGGGCCCAGACATCAAGTTCAGGCTTGATGAGAATAAGGGCCATTGGGGTTCCGATCGCCGACAAAGATTTGGACAGGGTAACGATGTCCGGCACAATTGCAGCCGCTTCGAAACTGAAGAAACTGCCCGCGCGACCGACCCCGGCCTGGATGTCATCGAGGATCATCAAGATTCCGTGCCGCGACGTTAGCTCGCGCAGCCGTTGCAGCCAAGTAACGCTCGCAGCATTGATGCCGCCTTCACCTTGGATCCCTTCCAGGATCACCGCGGCAGGTTTGTCGAGGCCACTGTTGGGGTCATTGAGAAGCTTTTCGAAGTAATCGATTGTGTCAACTGACGCCCCCAGGTAGCCTTCGTATGGCAACGATGTCACATGGGCGAGGGGAAACCCGGCAGCGGCCCGGTGCTCCTTGTTTCCCATCGCTGCCAATGCTCCAGCGCTTTCCCCATGGAACGAGTTGGTAAACGAGACGATGTTCGATCTCCCGGTCACCTGGCGAGCCAGTTTTAGACTCGCTTCGACCGCGTTCGTACCTGTGGGGCCGGGAAACTGTAATTTGTATGTCAGACCACGAGGCTTGAGAATGTATCGCTCGAAAGCTTCGATGAAGGCTTTCTTGGCCGTCGTGGCAAGGTCCAGCCCATGCACAATTCCGTCGCGCTCGATATAATCCAGCAGCGCCTTCTTGATGACGGGGTTGTTGTGCCCATAATTCAAAACGCCTGCACCGGCGAAAAAGTCGAGATATTCCCGACCGTCTGCAGCGATGAGAGTGGTCCCGACTCCGCGATCGAATAGGGCGGGGAAGGCGCGGACGTAGCTGCGCACCTCAGACTCCAGGCGATTGAAAACCGCGAGACCTGCATCCATTTCAGGTGCGAATTGCTTGCTCATAGGCGAACTCCTCAATCTGAAGCCTGCAAAGCCAGGCCTCTTCTGCTTTATGAAGTGGCGTGTAGGTGCCGTTGTGAGACAATAGCGCGCTACATTGGGCGCCTTGCGCAAATTCTGAGCGGCGGGATGCAGTAATTATGCGAAATTGCCGGCAGGTTGCATAAGGCCGGCGGTTTGTGTGGCTGCGGTGACGATTTTTCCCAACCACCTCAAGACGGCTGCATTTGATGCAGCAACCGGGGCAGGCGAACCTAGCGCTCGATTCCCTATACACAGATGAGACTCTTGGCAGCGTGAGCCAACGAATGGAAGCCGAAGCGCGGAAATAGAGGTCCCCCCTATCATCATCGTCCAGTCGGCTTAGCGTTTAAGTTCCGAGACGTTTCCTCGGCCGAACTGGGCGCAAGGCCTCGGCTTTTGACCGTCGGCTGCCATTGTCAGTTGGGCGATGGTGGACAGCACTCTTCGGCCAATGGCTATAACTGACGTCGAGGACGATAGCCGACTTTGGTCCCATGCCTGGCCTGATCGTTTGGGCTTCCGTCTGCGCGGGGTTGAGGCTACAGTCGAGTGCATATCGCAGTTTTTCTGCGCAAATTGCAGCTATTCCGGAGAATGACCATGGAATTGGATCGGATAGATCTGAAAATCTTAAGCGCTGTTCAGCGCAACAATCGCCAAACAACGGAAGAATTGGGCCAACTGGCCGGTATATCGCCCACGGCCTGTCAGCGGCGATTGAAGCAGTTGCGACAAATTGGCGTAATTGAGGCTGATGTTGCAATCGTGTCGCCTGAGGCGGTGGGCAGGTCCCTGATGATGCTGGTCTTGGTCGACATTGAGCGCTATCGTTCCGACGTCATCGATCGCTTCAAGCAGTCTCTACAGAAGGCGCCTGAAGTAATGAGCGCGTATGCGGTCACCGGTAACGCCGATTTCGTTCTCCTTCTCTCCGTGCGTGACTTGGCAGAGTACGACGCATTCTCGAGGCGTTTCTTCTTTGATAGCCCGGCTGTTAGAAATTACAGCACGATGATTGTGATGGATCGCACGAAGGTAACCTTGGCGGTGCCAATCGATGTATAGAACGCGCAATCTTACGCGCATTCAACAACTGGTTGATCCGATTCACCGATGACTGGCGCAAGGGTCAGCCGCCTTGCCCGCCGGCCATGATTGGGACGGGAGTTTTCGTACCGCTAAAGCGGCGATGGAGCGCAAGGCGAAGCATCATTCTGCTCCTTACAACGGCCTCGTCAGCGCGATGCTGCAAAAGCACTTCTGGACCTACCGGGCTGCATTCTGATGTATCTCGCGATAGGTTTGTCCCCTTCAGTCGCGATGCGCTTTGTCCACTTAAGTCACGACGCTCCGGCATCGCCTTCAGCCCTGATGGACTGCTGGCAAGGTCATGTTTAAACGTTCCGCCCCGTTGGGAGGCCGCCATAATGCGAATCTCTTAAGAATGCGCTGATTTCCTGCGTCCTGCAAGATAATTGCGCGTTTTTGCTTGCTCGCCGTCTGCTAGATTTTTGCCCGACTCAGACATTTGCGAGTTTGCGTGGTTTTCGATTATATCGTCGTGGGTGGTGGCTCCTCTGGATGCGTGATGGCGAGCAGGCTCTCCGCCTATGGCGCTCGCGTGCTGCTCATTGAAGCTGGCCCTGATACGCCGCCGAATGCCATTCCTGACGACATCCAGGATGGCGACCCAACGCGTGCTTACCTTAATCCCGGTTATCGATGGCAGTCACTCCACGCGACAACGGTGCGAGGTGGCCGCAAGCCTGTCCATTACGAACAGGCGCGCGTCATGGGTGGCGGCTCCAGCATCAATGCCCAAGTCGCCAACCGCGGCGGGCCCGGAGATTACGATGAGTGGGCCTCAAGCGGTGCAACGGGCTGGGGTTGGGAAGACGTGCTGCCCTACTTCCGTCGTCTAGAATGCGATTTGGATTTCGGCGGGGAATTTCATGGCACGAACGGCCCCTTGCCAATCAAACGTGTGCGCCAATCAGACTGGTCGGGCTTCATCCGGGCAATCTCCGATGCTTACGATGCTTTGGGGCTTCATTTCAGGCCAGACTTCAATGGTGCATTCGGTGATGGCTATTCAGTTGTCCCATTGACCAACCGCAATGGTCATCGGGTCTCCTCCGCGATGGCGTACTTACCCGAAACCGTCCGCTCTCGCCGCAATCTAACGATTTTATCCGAAACGACAGTTGCGCGGCTGACCTTTTTGGGAACAACGGTAACGGGGGTCGAGACGGAGAACAAATCGGGCGTGCAATCGTATAGCGCTTCTTGCGTTATCCTGTGCGCAGGAGCACTCCATTCACCCGCCATATTGATGCGCTCCGGGATCGGCCCCGCGAAGGAATTAGTACAATTCGGAATCCCTATCGTTGCAGATTTGAAAGGTGTGGGCCAGAATCTTCAGGAACACCCCACGATTTGCGTTTCGGCCTATTTGAAGCCGGCCGATCGCTTGTCACCCGGCGTGAGCGAATATATTCAGATGCACGCCCGCTACTCGTCGGGTTACGAAGGCTGCCCGTCGACCGATATGGCAATATCGACTGTTGCCAAATCATCCTGGCACCCGCTGGGGAGGCGCCTCGGCACTCTCGCCGTGTGGGTCAATCGCAGCTACTCGACGGGAACTGTGGCGCTCAAGGGTAGTTCGCATAAAATAGAGCCGGAGGTCGATTTCAACTGGTTGAGCGACAAGCGGGACGCCGAGCGCCTCAAGCAGGGCTTTCGCTTCATAGTCCGCCTGCTGCAGCAAGATTCGCTGTCCTCTGTGGCGCTGGACCCGTTTCCGTCAGCGTTGAATGCGCGAGCGAAGCTGGTGAGCAAGGTCACAAGCACAAACTATGCACTCACGTCATTTCTGGCGCTGCTCATGGACGCGTCGCCGCGGCTGCGCCGTGGGCTGATTAGGCGCGTCATAACGGATGGGGATAGCATTTCCGATCTCGTCAACGACGAGAAACATCTGGATCGGTATATTCGCCAGAACGTCATCCCAAGTTGGCATCCGACGTCGACCTGCAGGATGGGGGCAGCCGCGGATCCTGGCGCTGTGACCGATCCGTCGGGACGCGTTCATGGTATTTTGGGTTTGAGGATCGCCGACGCTTCCGTCATGCCATTTTGCCCTCGGGCGAACACAAACATTCCGACGATTATGGTGGCTGAGAAATTGGCCGACACAACCTTGAGAGACGGCAGACGGAGCTAGGCCAGGCGGCATGTACATTCTGCCGGAGCGCTGCCGCAATGTGGTGTTCACCGAGCCGCTTGCTAAGTTCACCGAAGCCCTGCTCATGCCGAATGGCAATCCCAAAAGACCAGCACTCCTTTGACGATATTCGTGATAAGGGCCTAACGCTGGTCACCACCGCCGGTTCCGACACGGTCACGACCGCCAAAGACGCGGGCATTCCGGAGGATCGTGTCATGCAGGTCGCCGGCCAGGCCGAATTCTTGCAGGCAGTGAAGGTCGGCCGCGCGGCGGCGGGGTCGCTAAACTACTTCACGGTAAGGAGCTCGCTGACAAGGTCGACAGCGTTGAAATGGCAGATCCGTTCACCCCGCCGGCTGGGAAGGCCGGCTACCCAAGTCTCGCCTTCCTGCCCAATCAGCAGGCGGTCGATGCCTTCAACGAGGTATTGAATACTTATATCGGCTCCGACCAAATGATGCAGTCGGTCAAAATACGGCTACACCAAAATCAATCTGCCGGACGGCACCAAGACCGGCGACCTGTGCAAGGGTTGAAATCTTGCGGGGAATGCCACCCATGCACCTAAAAGGCTCCCGGCCGCAGTGGCTGGGCGACGACAGAGCAAAGTGACAAGACGCGAGGCTCCGGGGTGCCGATTTCCGGTATTCAGACGAGATAGTTCGGCAACGTGGCATGTGAGGCTGCTACGCTCAGGAGTGAGCAATGGCAGTCCATCTCGCATGTCGCAATGCCGACCTGATGCCCCTCCTTTTGCCGAGGAACCGATGATCACCAAGCATCGCGTATCGGTTGATGGTGTCGAGACATCGTACTGCGAGAACGGAGCTGGTAGGCCGATTGTTTTCCTGCAGGGGGCGGGCTTCCGTGCAGAGGCTAAGAGTTCCTTTGTTCGGCAGCTGAACGGGCTATCCGATCAATTTACGGTAGTAGCGATTGATCAACTCCATTTTGGGGGAACGGATTATCCTGCTGACTGCAAATACATTAACCGGCTCGGTCGTGTGAATCATGTAATTAGCTTCCTCCAACAACTGGGTTTGAAGCAGATCACGCTAGTCGGCCATTCAGAAGGATCATTCGTCGACGCGCGGGTCGCGATCGTGCGTCCCGATCTTGTTTCTAAGCTTGTCCTGCTGACCGCTAACTCCGTGTCGCCGGCGTTCGGAGATGACCGTGACGAAGCTTGGCTGGAGGCCTGCCGGCAGGCTTACGGCTGTTCCGGCCCGATGCCGAGCGAAGAGGAATACATCACCGCACGGCGGAAAAGCTGCCGCGCCCACGGGCAGGATGTGGAATGCGCCGAGCGAGAAGCCTATCGGCGGGCCGCGGCTCGGGGACAATGGGAGATCTGGCAGAGATTGCCGGAAGACGAGACAAACCTGCATCGTTATCCACTGCTGCAGCAGAAGTATATCTTCCCCTACCTTGATCAGCTTCAGGCCCAGACGTTGATCATCTGGTCCAAGAACGACCCTACCGCGACGCCGGAGCAAGGGATCAACCTGGCGAAGCTGATCAGGAATTCAGATTTCCATCTGCTCAATAATGCCGGCGATTCCGTCCAGGTTGATCCGGAGCGAAGCCGTGAACAGACTCATCCGTCAATGGCACGAATGATCAACTGTGACGGGAACAATGCTCGGGCCAGCGTCTCCGAGGCGAATCTCTCAGCGGCGTGTCGCATACGACGAACTTGTGCCCTGCCATGGCAACAAGGGCATAGCCCAGGCGGTGGCGCCCATCCAACCGGGCAGGGCAGGAGTCATGCAAGACGTGGTGTGCCTCAGTTGGCCATACCACAGCTCGCGATTGTTCACTTCCAACGAACCACGGGGATGACGGAAATGTGCGTATGCACCCAAAAATCACCGAATTTCTGCGAATAACTTGCATTTCTCGCACAAAGCACCACAGCTGCGCTGCTACGCTCACGAAGCATGCACAAGTGGCGTAGCAAAGGATCGACTGGAGGAATCTATACCTAAGTGGGGACCCTGCAGCTCACACGATGATGGGAACCGCCGGACTACAAGCTCAACAAATGATGCAATGGTCTTTTCCCGAGGCATATCGGGAGACCATCGGCGATGCGAAAACGGAGGACTAACCAGTGGTCAAGTGGAAACTCGACGAATGCTTTAAGGCTGCAATCTTGAAGAGGATTGCCGCGCTCGGCCTGGCGGCGATGACAATCTCGTCCTTTGCCGGTTCGGCCTCGGCGGAGTCGCTGCTCGATAAGATTAAGAACGGAGAAACGATCCGTCTTGGCTTCACCAATGAGCCTCCCAGTGCCTATCCTGGTGCGAACAACGAGCCGCTTGGCCTGGTCAATGTGATGACACTGGACGTTCTGAGAAAGATGGGAACGACCAAAATCGAGCCGGTCGTAACCGATTGGGGTTCCCTTGTCCCGGGCCTCCAGGCTGGTCGCTTTGACATCATCACGGGCGGCATGTGGATTAAGCCGGAGCGGTGCCGCAACGTCCTGTTCAGCGAACCGATCGCATCGAGCAATGATTCGATGATCGTGCCGAAGGGCAATCCGGAAGCGCTGCATTCCCTCCATGACGCTCAGAAGAAGGGGCTTACCCTGGCCATCATGACGGGTACCACCGCAGTCGAGCAGGCGAAGAAATTAGGTTTCCCTGACGACAAGGTTATGCAGGTCGCCGGACCGCCCGAGGTCGTACAGGCTGTAAAGGCCGGCCGCGCCGCTGCCGGCTCGCTCTATAGTCTGAACGCGACGACTCTTGCCGAGCAGGATCCCAGCATTGAGGTGGCTGACCCGTATACCCCGCCGGGACCGAATGAACATCCCGCCATAGCCTTCCCGCTCAGCGAACAGGCTGCGGTAGACGCGTTCAATGCTGTGTTGAAAGACTATATTGGCTCTGACGAAATGATGGCCGCGGTCGGCAAATATGGTTACACCAAACGCGATCTCCCGGATGGCAGCAAGACCGCTGATCTTTGCAAGGGCTGAAGCTATGCGTCTGACCGCTCCCCGGCCCTTGGCCGGTAGGCGGTCAGTGGGGAGGGCATATGAGTAAGGTCGATCTCAGCTTTATCTTTGCCGTGCTCACCAAGGGCGTCATGACTACGGTCATCGTCACTCTTGGCGCCTGCGTCGTAGCGATCGTCCTTGGGCTTTTCGTGGGCCTGACCCGAGTCTCTCCCCGTCGGCAGTTGCGCTGGTTCAGTATCGCCTACATCGAATTCTTCCGCGGGACGTCCATGCTGGTTCAGCTCTACTGGTGGTTCTTTGTATTGCCGATTTTCGGTATTTTCCTGTCGCCGTGGACTGTCGGAATTTTGGGGATCGGAATGAATGCCTCTGGCTACGCAGCCGAGTATGTCCGCGCCGCCATTCAGGCCGTTGATAGGGGCCAGTATGAGGCATCTACAGCGCTCAATTTTTCGCGGCTCACCATGATGCGGCGTATTATCCTCCCACAGGCAATGCGCGCCATGCTGCCGACCTGGGGTAACATGCTCATCGATGTGCTTAAGGGTAGCTCGCTCGTCTTCTTCATCACCATTCCCGAATTTACTAGCGCCGCCAAGCAGGCGGCCGACGCAACTGGCGATTATATGCTGTTCTTTGCGGTTGCACTATTCGGTTATTACATCATCGCGCGCGCCCTCATCACTCCTTTCGTGCGCTGGCTGGAACGCCGCGTCTCGCGCGGTTTCGTTCGGGAGCAGGTGGCTTGAAGATCTGGGATTGGTCTTACGTATGGGAGGCTTTCCCATATCTCTATCAGGGAGCGATCGTCACCATTGAGGCTACGCTGCTCGGGTTTGCGATCGCGCTGATATTGGGTCTTGTCTTCGCGATGATTCGCCAGTCGCCAAACCGCTACGTCTCGACCACCATGGCGGAGATCGTGGAGTTTATCCGTTCAACGCCCTTGCTGCTGCAGTTGTTCTTTGTCTATTTCGTTGGTCCGCAGATCGGAATCTTCATTCCTGCCTGGACGGCGGGAGTTGGCGTGCTGGGGATCCACTATGCAGCCTATTGTTCCGAAGTCTTCCGCGGCGGCATCGAGAATGTGGATGGCGGCCAGTGGGAGGCCTGTACGGCACTAAACCTTTCGCGAACGCGGACCTGGCGAACAATCATTCTGCCGCAGGCGATCCCGCCCATGGTGCCAGCTCTGGGCAATTACTTCATCGGCATGTTCAAGGACACGCCGGTCCTGGCGGCAATCTCGATCTTCGAGATGCTGCAGCAGGCGAAAAATTTCGGGGGCAATAACTATCGATACATAGAAGCGATCACTATGTGCGGCTTCTTCTACTACGTGTTCAGCTTGGTTGCTTCCGCTATCGTGCAGTCGGTCCGCGTCTGGCTCAACCGCCGCTACCATCTGCAATAGGGAGGCCTTATACTATGAGCGAATTTGTGCTTCGCTTCGAGGACGATCTCACGAAGCGCCCTAGGGCATCAGCCAGGCGGGACGAGCTTGACCTCGATATCAGGCGCAGCGAAAAAGTCATGAACGAACCCATAGTTCGCTTCGAGAACGTCACAAAGCGCTACGGCGCGTTGACGGTGCTGGACGAACTCAATCTCGAGATCGCACGCAACGAGAAGGTGTCCATCATTGGTCCGTCCGGCTCGGGCAAGACCACCGTTCTGCGCATGCTGATGACGCTTGAGCACATCAACGGGGGGGTGATATGGGTCGACGGTGAACCGTTGACGCATACGCAGAAGAACGGCCAAATAGTGCCGGCGAGCGAGCGTCATCTCCGTCGCGTGCGTGCCAAGATCGGTATGGTGTTCCAGCACTTTAACCTGTTCCCGCATATGACTGCTCTGCAGAACTGCATGGAGGCGCCGATCTCCGTCCTTGGGCTCTCGAAGAAGGAGGCGGAGGCCCGAGCGGCAGAGCTGCTCGACTTGGTGGGCCTCGGCGACAAGAAGAACCATTTCCCGATCCAGCTTTCCGGGGGCCAGAAGCAACGCGTGGCGATCGCTCGGGCGTTGGCCATGCGGCCCAAGGTGATGCTGTTTGACGAGGTGACATCAGCGCTTGACCCGGAACTGGTTGGAGAGGTGCTCAACGTCATCCGCAAGCTCAGCGCCGAACATGACCTCACAATGCTGATGGTCACGCACCAGATGGGCTTTGCCAAGGAGTTCTCCGATCGCGTGTGCTTCTTTTCTGGCGGTAAGATTGTCGAGCAAGGCCCGCCCAGCCAGCTTTTAGGCAATCCGCAAAACGAGCGAACGCAGCAGTTTCTCAATGCGGTGCTGGAGACGAGGTGAGTTGCGGGTTGTGCCGCTAGTTGAGTTATCCCGTGGGTGGCTTCCGGGCAGGAACTGGTCCGTTCGGAGCAGGCTGCCCTGCGACGAACCTACGCGCGGTTTTTCAGGGCCGGGTTGATGTCGAGGTTACTGCCCCAGTTCATTCAGGACTGCATAACTAGGATCGTCCGGTCCAAGCCCCAGATTGGTCGAGTTAGGTAAATAGCGCTGCCCGTTCGGCAGTTGCGAGCTTGAAGATCTGATGTGCGTTCAATCTGCCATTCAGGGCATCTGGGCTCTGGAAAGTGCCCTAACACGATTGTCTGACGGCGGACGCAAACCCGGTATCCTACAGGCCCGGGGAGGGTCGCACAAGCGTTCTGCGGTTTCCCAGTTTTTACGGCTTTCATGCGAATGCACCAAAACAATGCCGACTTACTGCGCCTGGAAAGGCATGTTTCTCTGAAACAGCCGTTTCGACGCTGTTAAATTCGTGCATTCAGAGAGAACCTGTATCGCGCAGGTGATGGGCATTTGCTGCCGAAATCACCATCTTAGCTGCTTCCAGAAGAAGGATGCTTCCGTGACAACTCAACAAAGGGCCCTCGGAATTATTGGGCTGGAGATCGGACTTCCGCCTCGTGAATTTCCGCCACCGCAACCGGAGTCGGTCTTCAACCCGGCAACTTTCGACTTCCCAATTATAATAGAGACCGCGGCCGGGGCTTTGGAGGAGAGGGTCATTCCCGGTGATGCTTCTCTCGAGCCGGCCTACATTGCAGCTGCCAGGCGGTTGGTCGAGCGCGGAGCAGTCGCGATAACCGGGGACTGCGGGTTCAGTATCCGGTACCAGGCTGCAGTGGCCGCGTCTGTCGAAGTCCCGGTGGCCATGTCGAGCCTGCTACTGGCGCCCACGCTACTCCGGCAGCTTCCAGCTGACGCAAAGCTCGCCGTTGTGGCCGCAGACTCAAGACACTGCGGCAAAGAGCTGCTGGGCATAGATTCATCCGCAGAGGCAAGAGTAGTCATCGGCGGCATTGAAGGTGACGCGTGGCCGGCTGGTGTTGTTGAAATGGAGTCGGAGGTTGCAGCCTGTGTCGCGCGACTTGGCGCCGCACATCCGGGGATTGCCGCCCTCCTATTTGAATGTACATTGTTCCCGATGGTGACGTCAGCAATCCGTCGTAGGACAGGACTGCCCATCTATGACGCCGCGACCCTTTATCGGATGACATTCGCGTCCGTGGCTTGACCGCTTGGAGGCCACTATCCCAAAATATGAGCTCATGTCTGGTATGAGTTGCGGCTCGTTATTGTAACACACGTCCGCATCTTGTCGAATACTCTGTCGAGACTGGATCCTCGATTTCCGAGGTCAGGACGCGGTGCCTGAGATGCAGGTTGGATTTTTGGAACTCGTGCTGGTCGACCGTGATCCAGACGCTAAGCGGCGACCGACTTCGGCCGGAGTTGAAGCAGGGCGATCAAGGGCCACAAAAATCACTTCAGCCACCTGAGCAGGAGGGAGAAGTTGTATCCGGCGGCGGCCAGGACGGCGTTGAGGGCGTCGCCCTGCTGGCCGGCGAGGTAGTTGCGGCCCATGCGGTGTTCGTTCTTGATGTGGCCGATATGACGCTTGCCAGCGTGTGGCCGTCATAGGGATTGCCGGGCAGCGCTTTTGCATGCAGGGCGAACTGGCCGCCCTTGGAGCGCTTCAGCGTGGTGGCCACCGACACCTTCACACCGAACTCGTAGGGCATATGCGCCTTGCCCTTGCCAATGCATTCCACCTCGTGCGCGTGCAGGCTGTAGATCTTGCGGCCGCGCTGGCGCTGGCGTTGCTAGAGAACGGTGGCGGCCTGGTAGAACGGCCATTTGAAGAGCGCGTCCAGCCCCGCATCGCCGGCGATCTGGCGAGAAATGTCGCGAATGGTCCGGCCGAGATAGGTCTTGAGCCTGCGCAGCGCCTTGTTGGCCCGCTTGAACTGCTTGGCGTGGGCATAGCGCTGGTGGCTGATCAGCGCCAGCTGATAGCTCTGGCGCAAATGGAGCTCCTTCCCTCTTGGCCAGCCGCACCAGCCGTTCGCGCGCCCGGTTGATGAGCTTGGCGTCGGTCGGGAACATGACGTTCTTCGGCTGCACGGTTGTGTCGACGATCACCTGGCGCGTGTCGGCCGGCTTCATCGCCCCGGTCTTGACCGCAAGGCTGAGGCTCTCCTGCAACAGCGCCACGATCCGCTCCTCGCCCATGCGGCTGCGCCAGCGCGTCATCGACGAGAGGTCGAACGGCAGCGTATGGCAAAAGAACGTCTCGCCGGTGAGATACTGGAAGTAAGGGTTCTCCACCCAGCGCTCGCACAGCACCTCATCCGACAGGTTGAAGGTGTGCTTGAGGATCGCCAGCCCCGCCATCAGCCGGGTCGGCAGCGGCGGCATGCCGGGGCCGTCCGAATAGACGGCGCCGAAACGCTCCTCCAGCACCGGCCGGTCGATCGCCTGCTTCATGTTGATGATCTGATCGAGCCTGGAGCGGAACAGGTCCTGCTCTCCCGTCTCGCGTGGCTTGGACATTCGCCGTCCCCTCGATTCGCCGCCGCCGAACCGAGTGAATCACGCTCCGCAGCACAAGGGAATCGCAAAACCGAATTGCAGGAAAACAGCGTCCAAATACCGCTAATCCTGCAATTCAAAAGACGCTATCCGCCTCAATCAAAAGGCCAGATCAATGGCTTGCGGATAGTTCACGGTCGACGAGCTGGCGGCCACGCATCAGGCTGGAGATCCATCAGCGTTTACATCGTTTTTCAACGGGCGGCTCAAGCTCCGTGTTGTTGCGCGGCGCGCAGCTTGTCGAACGCCTCTTAGACCGTCGTGTGCCGGAAGAGGATATCCTCTGGAATTTCGGCATCGACATTCCGACATCACACATCCGTGATAAAGGCGTTTGCGGCTCGACGGGACCCTCCAACCCGAGGTCGCGAACAGAACCTGAATGACTGCCTCGTTTGCTATATGCGAATTGTCCGTGGGCGCCGCCAGGAGCTGGAACCGGCCAATCGACTTTAATTCTGGCTAGCTGTGCCCAGAATCGAGAAAAACGCCGGATTCATGCAGGCACAGCGGCCAATTTGCAGGAACCACCCCCCTGGGCACTGCTACTTATCTGGAATGAGGGGACTGTGGAGCTTCCGTCAAAAGGAAGCCAGATGTTCCGGGTTGAGGCCGTAGATCATCGTGGTCGTGTGAACATGAAGTGATGATAAAGCCGGCAAACAGGGAGGATAAAATGAGCCAATACTCATATAATCGTCGTGCGCTTATGAAGGCAATGCTGGCGATTTCGGCGACCCCTTGGGGGATTAACTCGAGGGCGTTCGCCTCGTCGTGCGACGATCGCATCCTGCGAATCGGCGGACTGGGTGGAGGCCCTGATTCGATGAACCCCTTCGCCACTTGGGGCTCCTTTTGGCCCTTGGCTATTTGCTATGATTTCTTGGTCTGCATAGACGCCCAGCGATACGACGATCGAAAGGGCTTTGCCCAATCTTGGTCCGTCGCCGACGACAACCTCACTTGGACCTTCAAGATCTGGCCCGGCATGAAGTGGTCGGACGGCCAGCCTGCTACCGCTAGGGACGCGGCGTTCACTTATAGTTATTTGCACGATTCCATAGGCAAGCCCGACGAGCTAAACGTCGGGTGGAACAGCACCAGCGGTCTTGAGAACGTCGAGTCCATCAAAGCGTTCGACGACGAGACTTTGCAGATCGTGACCAAGTTCCCCGCGACCTGGCCAATAGACAATATCATAATGATCGTTCCCGAGCACATTTGGAAGGACATCAGCTATGCTGACGCACGCGTAACCTTCCGCAACGATCCGCCTTTGGTGGGTACGGGACCTATGATCGTTTCGGAGTTTCACCAGGGCCAGTTTACACGCCTGACGCCGAACCCCTATTTCCGTACGGGGAAGCCCCAAATCGCGGGGGTGATCCTGCGGTCCTTCGATGCCGCCGATCCGATTGCGCAAGGTCTTAAGAGCGGGGAACTCGATTATGGCAACTACCTGACGTCCGCCCAGTGGGCTGATCTCTCGAAGGATCCCGACATTGTAGTCGGTGAATCCCGCATAGCTCAGAAAACCTATCTCGCCTTCAACACCGCTTCGGGAGATGGCGCAGGTAGCACCAAGGCTCTGCAGGATCCGGCGTTTCGCGATGCGCTCGGCTACGCGATCGATCAGAAGGCCATCGTCGATCGAGCCATGCGCGGACACGCCGACCCTGGTGTCGGACTCGCAATGCCGGTGGCGGCCGATTACTATTCAGATCTGAACGACATCAGGCGCCACTTCGATCTCGCCGAAGCCAACCGCCGGCTTGACGCCGCAGGGTACCGGGACACGAACGGCGATGGCATTCGGGAGGACAAGGACGGGAAGAGTTTCCAGCTAGAGCTGGTGTCTGGACCTTCAGCAAATATAGAGATGCCGGTCGCGGCAGTGCAGTTTATCGCTGGCTGGTTGGAGCAAATCGGTATCCCTGTATCGGTGACTCGGCTCGACTCCGGTGCGCTGAGCGCCCGCGCCGCAGCTCCGGCGAAAGGCGGCGGAGGGTGGGATCTGCTCATTTCCGATACCTGGCAAGGCCCAACACCTAAAGACCTGCTCATCTTCGGCAGCAGCAATTCCATCGGCATCAAGAACAAGGCGTACTGGACGAATGCGGAGTTCGACAAACTGTTCGCGGAGGTGCAGGTCACCGTTGACCTCAAGAAAAACCAAAAGCTGGTCGACCAGGCAGCGCGACTAATTTATACTGAAGCGCCTTACATCGTACTATGTTACCCCACCCTGCTCGAAGCCCACCGGAGGGATTGCTTCGAGGGTTGGGGAAAGCAAGGCATCATGTCGATGGACAGCTACTTCCCATTCGATCGCTTGAAGCCGGTGCCCGCGCCGTGAACGGAGGGGGAGGGAGCCGTCACATCCTGCGCATCATCGTCAGGGCCTCTATAACCCTCCTGATGGTGGCAGTCCTGAACTTCATCCTATTCCGAGTTATTCCAGGTGACCCTGCATCTCTTTTGCTTGGCGGGGCGCGCGTCAGCGTCACCGCCGAGCAGATTGAGGCGCAGAACCAACGTTGGGGCCTTGACCGGCCGCTGTTCCCGGACCAGGCGGTCGACTACCTGTCGGCAACACTCCGCGGCGATTTCGGCTACAGCTTCAAGTTCAGGGGCAGGCATGTCGCAGACCTGATAGCGGAACGCCTGCCGGACACCATAGTCCTAGTCGGGGTTGCTCAGATAATGGCAATCGTTATTGGGGTGATGCTTGGGATCTACGCAGGCTGGCGCCGGGGAGGAGCCGGCGACCGTATCGCAACCGGAGCCTCTCTGGCGCTCTATTCTACGCCGGCTTTCTGGCTCGGCATGATCCTGGTGGTAATCTTCAGCACGGCATTGGGTTGGCTCCCGGGCTATGGTGCATACTCGCCCGGCCTGATCACGGGCTCTCTTGGTTCGTTCCTCGACTACCTGCAACATCTCACGCTTCCCGCCACTGCGGTGGCGCTTGGGCTAATCGGCCAGTACGTCGTCGTCGCTCGTGCCGCAATGAGTGACGTACTCACCGAGGATTACATGGTAACCGCACGGGCGAAAGGGCTGACCAACGGTCAAATGCTGATGCGTCATGCATTTCGCAATGCAATGCTACCGGTCGTGACCTTGATCACCCTCAATATTGGCTATGTGGTCGCCGGGGCCATCACTGTCGAAGCCGTTTTCGCCTGGCCGGGTATCGGCGGGCTGACGGTGGAAGCACTCAACGCACGGGACTACCCAGTCCTTCAAGGCATATTCCTGTTGCTTGGCGTTTCAATTGTTCTCGCAAACCTCGTAGCCGATCTTGCCTACAGCCTTCTAGATCCGAGGGTCCGACAATGAGCGACAATATTGTTCGATATTGCCCGCGAGGCCGGGCGCGCGCAATAAAAGGCTTTCTGCGTCAATTTCTCAGCTATGGCGGTGCTCAGGTGGGCCTCGTATGTCTGGTATTCTTTCTTGTTGTGGGAGCGGTCCCCAATATTCTGGCGGGACCGCTCCAGACTGCGATCAATGCAACTGGCGATTTCCTCGCACCCCCATCAGGCGAGCATCTGCTCGGCACGGACGAAATCGGGCGGGACGTGCTCAATCTGGTCCTCCATGGTGCCCGGATCTCGCTTACGATTGCGCTACTCGCGACTGTGATCAGCCTCGTCGTTGGGACTACAATCGGTACGACCGCTGGCTACTATGGTGGCAGGGTCGACGTCTGGCTGATGCGCTTGACAGACTTCTTTTTTGTCATGCCGTCCTTCGTGCTGGCGCTGGTCATTACACCCGTGGTTCTCGAGGTGATGGGGCGCGGTGGAGAAATCCTGGGCTTCCGTCCTTCTCTTTTCGTGATCATTGTCGTTATAGGCATGACAAGCTGGTCCTTTGTTGCACGTATCGTCCGGAGTCAGACACTGTCGCTTAAGGAGCGACCATTCATTGATCGTGCGCGCGTTGCGGGTAGCAGTAATTTCGGCATCATGGTGCGGCACATCCTCCCCAATCTCGTGCCGCAAATCGCAGCCAATGGTGCGCTGGTGGTCGCCAGCGCAATCTATGTCGAGACATCGCTCTCATTCCTTGGACTCGGGGACCCGTTGCAGCCTTCATGGGGCACTTTGCTTTCGCTCGCTCAGCGCGCCGGCGCGGCCAGTGCTGGAGCCTGGTGGTACCTCGGCGCCCCAGGACTGTGCGTACTCACGGTTTCGCTTAGCTTCGTCCTGATTGGCAGTGCCCTTGACGACACGTTCAATCCACGGCGGAGGGTGATCCCATGACCAGCTCCTCCCAGGACAAAACACCGCTTCTGGAAATAGACCGGCTCTCTGTCGATTATGGGCTCAAGGGCGTTTCATTGCGAGCAATCGACGGCGTAAGCTTCGCGCTCCGAGCCGGAGAGGCCGTGGGCCTCGTCGGAGAATCGGGCAGTGGCAAGACCACGACCGCGATGGCGATCGCTGGTCTACTATCACCCAACGCGCGGGTCAGCGGCGGCCAAGTGCGCTATCGTGGCAACCGACTGCCGATCGACGATGATGCGGCGATGCGGCCACATCGCTGGAGCGAAACGTCCGTTGTCTTCCAGGGCGCGATGAACGCACTTAATCCTGTTCACCGCATTATCAAGCAGATCGCCGAGCCATGCATGCTGAAGCTCGGCATGTCGCGGGGCGAGGCGACCAAGCGGGGAAGTGAGTTGCTTCAACTGGTCGGCATCCCGGCGGATCGTGGTTCCGCCTACCCTCACGAGTTGTCGGGCGGAATGCGACAAAGGGTGATGATTGCCATGGCGCTCGCGTGTCGACCTTCGATTATCATTGGTGACGAGCCCACCACAGCGCTCGACGTCATCACTCAGGCTCAGATCCTTAACCTGCTAGGCGACTTGCGATCGCAGTTGAGCCTCGCCCTGATTTTGATCACCCACGACCTTTCTGTGGTGGCTAAGTGTTGTGATCGCGTAATGATCATGTACGCGGGCCGCATCGTCGAGGATGGCACTGTCGCCGAGATTTTCGCCCAGCCCAAACATCCCTACACCCGACAGCTGATCGAATCGATCCCGAACCCAGCGAGCGGCAAAAAGATGATCCGGCCAATACCGGGTGATCCTCCCAACTTGGTGAATCGACCCTCGGGCTGCGCTTTCCATCCGCGTTGCCCGTCGGTCATGGGGGGGTGCGCGACCGAAGTCCCCAGCCTCAATAAGTTCGGGCGGGGACGTGTCGCCTGTCACCTTCACCGGTCCTTGACGCAAGAAGACAAGGTCGCTGTTCATGCCTGACACTGCCGGCATCCTGCGTCTCGAGAGCCTGCAAGTTCATTTTCCTATCCAGGGCGGTCTGTTCGACCGTGTCCTGGGCCGATCTGTCGGCGCCATGCGCGCGGTAGACGGGATCGACCTCAACGTCGGGCGGGGCGAGATCGTCGCCCTGGTCGGCGAATCGGGAAGCGGCAAGACCACTGTGGGCCGCGTCATCACCAAGCTTGCCAAGCCGACTGGCGGCAGAATGCTGTTCGAAGGCCGCGACATGAGGTCGGTAGAGGGCTTCTCGGCTCTACGTCCGTACCGGCGTCGCGTGCAAATGATCTTCCAGGACGCTTATCAGGCCCTCAATCCGCGACACACCGTGTTCGACATCGTGGCGGAGCCGTTGCAGTCCCTGCGGCTGGTCGGTAACGCCACTCAACTCGCCGACCGGGTGAGTGAAGCGCTTGCGGCCGCTGGGCTCAATCCTCCCGGCGATTTCTTCGCCCGCTTCCCGCACGAGCTATCCGGCGGGCAGCGCCAGCGCGTCGTGATTGCAGGAGCGCTTGCCGTCCGGCCGGAACTCATCGTTGCTGATGAACCTGTATCGATGCTCGATGTCTCGATACGCGCTCAGATTCTTCAGGTCCTGGTTGACTTGCGCGACAGGCACAACATGGCGCTGCTGTTCATCACCCACGATTTGCCCCTTGCCTGGCTGATCGCCGACCGGATTGCGGTCTTGTATCTTGGAAAATTGGTCGAGATTGGTAGCGCCGACGAGATCACATTCAACCCTCGCCATCCGTATACCGTCGCCTTGCGCAACGCCACACCGCAGATTGGCGGCAACGCAGGTCGCGCCGAGTTGCCGGCCCTGCAGGGCGAGGTTCCAAGTGCCGCGCGCGTGCCGAAGGGCTGCCGTTTCCATCCTCGTTGCCCGCTTGCCTTCGACCGTTGCAAAGCTGAGGAGCCGCCGGCGATCGAAGTTGGACCACAGCACCTGTCAGCCTGCTGGCTCGCTAAGTGAAAGGCATGCAATCAGCGCCACCCCAATGAGCGTATTCCATCTGGTATTGCACAGGCAGGTGGGCTGGAACACCACCATGCAGATAGAATGCTGAGACCCGTCGAAATTGGCCACTCCATCTTGAATCAGTCTCAATGTCTGGGAGGCACTCTGAAGTGTGTAATGAACTAGGCCCGATTAAACCGCCAACGCCGCGATACGAAG
>NZ_NSFU01000039.1:0-31273 GCF_002294875.1 Mesorhizobium sp. WSM4312
AGGTTGCGCCATTGGCTTCATCGAGCCAGACCAGACCTTTCGTGCCAGCCGGCAAGGCGTTGAGTTCGTCCACGGATGAAACGTCGACAAGATTGAACCCGGCGGTTGCGACCTCCGAGGCCGATCCACCCGAGGCATAGTGGAGGGTTGTCATACAGATATCCTTCGTCCAATTCGGTGGTGCCCCGTGCCTGCCTATTGGAAAGGATATATTAGGGCCAAATCAAATACCGGCGCCCATTGATAGAATCGTTGATCATGGCAAGGAGAGCCTATGCGATGGGAAGGCTGCCCTGGGCCTGGTACTTGTTGATTGTTTAGGGATATTTCAGCGCGGCGACGCAGGACCAGGCTGTTCTCGCCACGGCGGCAGTGCCAGCGGATTTGTTGTGGATGCGTCAGCAAGATACATGGGCATCCTGTCTCGATTCAGCCTGCGGGTGTGCGAATCACCCACTATGCGCCGCTCACCACAAGGGCTCTTTCTATTAGCGGACGGTTGTGGCTGAGATAGGGTTCAACGAGCATGTCCAGGTGCCCGCCGACGATCGGAACTATGTTTAGGCCGGTGACGAAAGCACTCCAGCCAAGGTCGGACGGAACGCCTGTGCGCCTGCATCGGAACACGGTGGCGGTAATCGGCAATGTGGGCTTCGGTTGCGCGAGCCACTGGCCAAATGCACGCATCCGCAGGACTTCTTCAAGCTCAAGGCGCAAGATGAATCGTGTTCTGGCGAAGCGCCTCCATTGCAGCCAGTCGATGCCCCTCGCAAGCGCAGCCTCGGCGCCAAATTGGGCAAACAATTTTGCCAGAGCCCGCAAAATCATGCGATCCACCGTCACTCGATGCGTGCGGATGCGCTGGGCGGTGCGTGCGAGTCTTTCACGATAGTTGTGCTGTCCAGGCCCGATATTGGTGTCGAGGATTCCCAGGAACGTGACCGACCGACCGGCGGCAACAAGTTTGGCGGCAACCTCGAAGGCGACGCCGCCGCCAAGCGAATAACCGATCAGCTTCACATTGCCATCGGGCTGGGCCTGGCTGATCTGGTCGACAACCGCATCCACCATCCGCGGTATCGTGCCATGTCCCTTCAGCAGATCGTTCAGATCCCCGTAGCGTACGGCAACAACCCTGGCGACATTGCCCATCTCCGCACCGAAGGCCGCCAGGCTTGGACCGTAGCCTATCGATCCAGGCACAATGAACAAGACGGGTCTCGGGTCGCAAGCCTCGACAAGCGAGCTGCTTGTGTCTTGCCCTGGAGACGCTGCCCGGACGACATCGGCAAAACTCATCCCGACCGTGAACGCGTCTAGGTTGAGTTCCCGCCCCAGAGCCGTCTCCAGCTCCATGACGAATTGCAGCAATTTCAATGAATCGCCGCCGGCATCATCCCAGCGGCTGCCGGCTGCCCTTTTGCCCGGGAGAATCCTCTCCCATACGGCCGCCGCGGTGCCTTCGACATCAAGCGGGTTTGCCGCTTGCCGGGCCATGGGCGTGCTCTGGGCGTCTTGCGCGTTCAGTGCGCGATCCAGTTCCCGTAGCTTGACACGGTCGACTTTGCCGCCTTTGAGCCGCGGTATCTCGGCAACACTGTGCAGGCGCGTCGGGTGAACAGCGGGCGGCAGGGCCGTCCTGATCAGGTCGCGCAATTCAGCAATGAAGTCACTTCCGCCAAGTCTGGCCGGGACGGCAAAGGCCACCAGTTCGTTCGCGTCCGTCACCACCGCAACGGCATCATCCACCTGAGGCGCCCGGCGCAGGACGAGTTCCAGTTCGGCAGGTTCGACCCGCCTTCCGTTGATTTTGATCTGGCGTCCCTTTCGTCCGACGATCCACATCATTCCGGTGTCGTCGACCTTGACCAGATCACCGGTTGCGAAGGTGCGAAGCAGGGGGCTGCCGGCGTTCGCCTGAAGAGGGACGTTTTCCCCATCCGCCCAGTAACCAAGCGTGGTGTAGTTGCTTCTGATCAGCAACTCTCCTTCATCGCCCGGGGCGACCTCGCATGCGTTCTCATCCACGATGGCGTATTCGATGCCGGGTAGCACGAAGCCAACCGGGACCGTTGCGCCGCGTTCCTGGTAGCCCCTCGGCAGGAACCATTGCGTGCCGGTCGTTTCCGTGGACGAATAGCTGATCTGGACAAGGCAGGACTCGGGAACGCTGCCGCGCAGCCGGTCGATATCGGACCATAGAATCTTTTCTCCGCCGACCCGCACGATCCGCAAGGAAGAGAATGTGTTGGGCGCAGAACCATTCATCAACACACGCAGCAGCGCCGGCACGAGATAGACGACAGTCACCCGCCACTTCTCGAAATTGTCGCGGGCGGCGCGAATACCGGCGCTCTCTATATCCGAGAGGTACAATGTGGCGCCGCACAGCATCGGGGTCATCATCTCGCGGCATCCCGCGATCGTCGCCGGCCCGGTCAGCGGCATGAAGACGTCGTCGGGGCCGAAGTGGCAGGCATCCACATATTGCTGAACGCGTTGGAGGATCGCCCGCTGGCTGTTCACTACGCCTTTCGGCGCCCCGGTGCTACCTGACGTGTACAGAACGATTGCCGGAGCATCGACCGGCACTTCGGGCGGCAACGCCGATAGGTTGCCATCCCGCGTTGCGGCCGTGCAACTTGCCGCGTCGATCCATTCAAGCGAGGGGGCATCCGGCCAGCCTGCCGGCTTGCCCGGCCCTGGCTTGATGATCGCTGCCAGCCGCGCGCTGGTGGAAATTGCCGCGAGGCGCTGAAATGGATCCCGGGGGTTCAATGGCACGGCGGGCCTGCCGGCCCGCATGGCGGCGAGCATGGCCACCGGATACCAGAGGGTATTTCCGATCAGAATCCCGACCGCCTTGCCTGGTGGAGTTGAACCGGCAATCGCTGCCGCCAGGTTTTGGACTGCGTTGAGCAGTTCCGAAAAGCTGAGGGACGTAGAGCCGTCACTGATCGCGATCTTGGCCGGGTATTTTTCGACAACCCGCTCCAGGTGCGAGAACGCCGATTTTTCGGAGAAGTCGTCGCCCATCCGCGGGAAGAAACGGGTGGTTGGTCCGTCCATATCCAGAGGGCGGGTGGAGGCCTGTTTCCATGTGAAGCCGCCTGGAGGGCTGCTGTTGCGAGCTGTCGCAGCATCTTGATCCGTTGTCGGTCCGCCAACGGATGGCAAGGCACGTGGAAAACGGCTTTCTAAACGCGGGTACCCCGACGTCTCCAACACAGCCCCCTTGTTTTGCTGATTGGCTTTGCCGTGTCGTACGCGACCATGTCGGCCCTGGCATCGTTAGAACGAATGAGTTCCCGCTCAACTCATCGATCCGACGGCGCTTGCGCTGCATCACCGCATCGCCCAATTCCTTGCTTCATTCAAACAGACGAGGACAACGCGCAAGCCTGCTCCTAGCGTGAGGCTGGGTGTTGTGCGTACTGGGGCGATGACGCCGGACCGTGAAAACAGATCACAGGGCCAGCGGTTTTGCGCGATGGGGATTCTGCCGGCATCCAGGAGGGACAGGATGAGTCCGCATCTGGTTTGCATAGGAGGCGAGGATCACCGGCTTAGAATTCCGTTCCTTCTGGCGCTGCGTGAACGGGGCTTTCGTGTCACTGCCGTCTCGAGCGATGCCGGAGACGCCTTTTCACCTCACGGCATTCCGCATCGCCGGTTTGGGTTCGACCGCTTTGCCAGCGGCGGTGGAGAATGGGGCGCTGTCAGCGCGATCCGTAAATTGATGTCCGAACTGCGTCCGGACATTGTTCAAAGTTTCGACACCAAGCCCAACCTCCTGACGCCTCTGGCCGTGCGCGGCCAGGTTCCGGTCATTCGCACCATCAATGGGCTCGGTTGGACATTCTCATCACGGGAACCGCGGGCGCTGGCGCTGCGTCCGGTCTTTTGTGGCCTTCAGGGACTGGCGTCGCTTTGGACAGCCATGACGGTCTTTCAGAATCGTGACGATCAGGCCTTCTTCGACCGCTATCGGCTGGCGGGTCGCGGCAAAGGGCGACTGATCCGGAGTTCTGGAATCGACCCGAATGCATTCTCGACAGCAAGATACCGTGGCCCTTCGGCCGCCGCTATGCGCGAGGAGCTTGGGCTTCAATCGGCCGAAGTCGTAATCTTTGTCGGTCGGCTGACTCGCCAGAAAGGGATTCCGACCCTGATCAAGGCGGTTCCCCGCGTCCTCTCCGAGAGGCCCAATGCGCGTTTCGTGCTTGTCGGTCCGCAGGACTCTGAAGGTCCGTTCGCGGTCAGTAGGTCCGATATCGAACAATATGCTCCTTACGTCGTCGCCCTGGGGCCAAGGCGGGACGTTCCAGCTCTCCTTGGCATGGCGGATCTGTTCGCGTTTCCAACACAGTATCGCGAGGGTATTCCGCGCGTCCTGCTGGAAGCGGGTTTGTCCGGGTTGCCAATCGTCGCCTCGAGAATGCCCGGCTGCAATGACGTGGTTGAAGATGGCTGGAATGGCTATCTTGTCGCGCCGCGCGATGCCGATGGCCTGGCGTCCAGGATAATCGATCTTCTGTCCGACCGCGCCCGTGGCAAGATCATGGGCAGCCGTTCCGTCGGCCTCGTGCGGGAGCGCTTTTCGCTGTCGTGGGTCGTCGACCAGTATTGCGATCTGTACAAGACTGTCCTCGGTGGCAAATACCGCGGCAGTCTTGCTCGGCCCGCGCCCGTGATCTCGCGGGAAGAGGGTGCGCGGGCCCCCCGACTGGGTGAGGCGCGGCAATGATCCGTGATGTGATCCTGGCCTTCGGCATCGCAATGTCCTACGCGGTGCAGCTCAGCATCCCGGGGCTGCCGTTCGGCTACAGCGAACTGTCCCTCACGCTCTGGATATTGCTGTCGATCACCCGCATCCTTGCCGGTGGCCGACTCGAGGTTACGCCGGCCTTCACCAAACTCGCATGTTTCTGGGTGATCCTGACGCTTGCCCTGGGCGTGGGTTCCATCATCGGCTTTCTGACGACGACGCTGTTCCTCGATCCGTTGTTGCATGACACGATGGCGTATGTGCTGTTGGCCTGCGTTACCTGCCTGGCTGCCGCGGAACCCAACGCAGCTTCCCGTTTACGCCGCATCGCCTGGTGGATGATCGCTATCGCGAATGCGGGCTTTGTCATTCAGGTGGGGCTTGGTTTCGGCTGGATCCATCAGTCTGGCGTCCACCCCTGGTTCTGGGACCGCTTCAGCGGCTGGTCTGACAATCCGAACCAGCTTGCGCTCTACTGCGCGCTCCTCGGTCCATTGGCCCTGCATCTTGCCACAACCACCAGCAATCCATGGGGAAGATGTCTCGGGCTGTCCAGCCTGATCCTCACCTTCTATGTCGGAAGGCTGACAAAGAGCGATACCTATCTCTATACGACGATCCTGGCATGCCTGATCCTTCTTGGGCTGAGGATTCGGGCATGGCTCACTAGCGACGGCGGCAAGATCAGCCTTTCACGGCAACTAGCCCTCCTGTTCACCATTGGATTCCTTCCATTGGCGGTCTCCATCACGCCTTACGCCCTCAGCGAGGCCGCCAACGCCGAAAACTTCGCCAAGAGCCTCACCAAGGACAAGGGCGGGGAAGCAACCGCGGAAACCGCGGCACTTCGCCTCCAGCTTTGGGACGAGGCATTGGACAAGGGAGCAAGATCCGGATCGCTGGGTCTCGGACCAGGCCCGCACCTTGATCGTCCCTCCGTCGTCGATCAGCAGTTTCTGCCGCGGCCTTTCGAGGCCCATAGCACGATCCTCGATCTCTACACTCAGGGTGGCCTGATTTCGGTCCTGGCCTTGCTGTGGATCCTCGGCTCGGCCGCCTTGTCCGCCTGGGGTGCGAGACAGGACACGCTCATGGCGCTCGTGGCATCGATCGCTGTCTTCAGTGCTCCTCACCTGATCATCCGCCATCCGATCGTGTGGTTCTGTCTGACCCTCTGCCTTGTCGCCGGAACGCCGCAGGCGGTCCCCGCGATCGCTCGCCAGAGGAGATATTAGAATGTGTGGGATCGCCGGAATTCTCTTGGCGCCCGATGCAGCCAATACGAACGCGCTCAGGGCGATCGGGCCGATGATGACGGCCCTCCGTCATCGCGGGCCCGATGGCGAGGCGCTTTGGATGAGCCGTGAAGCCGGGATCGCCTTCGGGCACCGGCGTCTGGCCATCGTCGACCTGTCGGAGGCGGGTCGCCAGCCGATGCACTCCGCGAGCGGCCGGTATGTCATTACCTTCAATGGCGAAATATACAACTTTCGCGATCTGCGCCGCGAACTGGAAGGGGCGGGCCACCATTTCCGCGGCACCAGCGACACGGAAGTGATGCTGTGCGCGATCGAGAGCTGGGGCCTCGAGGCGGCACTTGCGCGCTTCGCCGGCATGTTCGCTTTCGGGCTATGGGATCTGAAGAACCGGATTCTCCACCTCGCCCGCGACCGAATGGGAAAAAAGCCGCTCTATGTCGCCTCGACACGGGAAGCGCTTGTCTTCGCCTCGGAGCTGAAGGCGATCACCTGCTTCCCGGGATTCGCCCCGGAACTCGATGTCGATGCGGCGGCGACGATGCTTTCGAAAGGGTGGGTGCCGGATGACCGTTGCATCTGGCAGGACGTGTTCAAGCTGCCACCCGGTTCAGTCCTGTCGGTGACGGCGGAGGATTTCGCCAATGCCCGTGGCGCCGGCTCGCTTGCGCATCGCATTCGCCGCTGGTGGTCGCTTGCCGATGTCGCCTGCAAGGCGCAGCGGGATCCGATCGCCGGCAGCGACGAGGACCTTACGACCGAACTCGACAGCCTGCTTCGCCTCGCCGTCAAAGAACGAATGGTTGCCGATGTGCCGCTTGGCGCCTTTCTGTCGGGTGGAATTGACAGCTCGACGGTCGTCGCCCTGATGCAGGCGCAGTCCCCGAAGCCCGTTCGCACGTTCACCATAGCGTTCGGCGAGAGCGGGTTCGACGAGGCCCCTCATGCGGCCGCGGTTGCACGGCATCTGGGCACCGATCACACGGAACTTCATCTTTCACCGGCCGCGGCGCTTGAGGTCATTCCGGACCTGCCGAGGATCTGGGACGAGCCGTTCGCCGACGAGTCGCAGATACCGACGCTGCTGGTGTCGCGCCTCGCCCGGCGACACGTCACCGTAGCTCTGTCGGGCGATGGCGGCGACGAGTGCTTCGCAGGCTATTCTCGACACTTCCTGGCAACCCGTCTCAGAAGGCAGCACGAGCTGCCATCATCAATTCGGCGGATGTTGGCGGCGGGGGCAGGATTACTGGCCCAGGCCTCCCAGAAAGACATTTTCGGCAGCCTGCCGCTTTCGGCGAACGTGCGGCACGGATTGCGCGGTGATCGGTTGAACCGCCTCGCCCACCTGTTCGCAGCGGCAAATGAGGACCAACTGCTTCAGCGGCTGACGGAATCTTCGACCAACAAACTTCTTCATCACAAACCAGCGGCATCCAATGCCGGCGCGACACAGTTCGACGACCTGCTGTCACGCCTGCTGTTCGACGACATGACCGGCTATCTCCCCGGCGACATCCTCGTGAAGCTCGATCGCGCCACCATGGCCAACAGCCTCGAGGGGCGATGCCCGATCCTGGACCATCGCGTCGTAGAATTCGCCTGGCGCCTGCCAACCGATGCCAAGGTCCGGAGTGGCAAGGGCAAATGGATACTGCGCCAGCTCCTTGATCGCTATGTGCCGCGCCGACTGGTCGATCGGCCCAAGCAGGGTTTCGACGTTCCGGTCGGAGCCTGGCTGAGAGGACCCCTGCGCGATTGGGCAGCGGATATCATCGCCACGACACGCTTGTCCGGAGACGGGGTCATCGACTGTGCGAAGGTCGACGCATGTTGGCGCGATCATCTGCATGGAAACCAGGATCATTTTCGTGACTTGTGGCCGCTGCTGATGTTCCAGGCATGGCGCAACGAAGCCATGCGGCCATCGGCGCCGGCATCGCGCCCTTCTTATGATATCGAACTGACAGGGGATTGAGATGGAAGGTTCCATAGCCAGCCGCGCCAGGCTTCCGCGTGCTACGCAGATGGCCGTCGCTACGCTCGACACCAATCCGCGGATGAGACGACCGCCGCGCGAGCCCATGCAACCGCCGTCTCCCTTCCATCAGCTCGTCGTCACCCTGGCGACGGGAAAATGGCTCTTGCTTGCCGTCGCCCTTCTGGGCGGCATACTGGCCGGCCTCGCGGGCCTTGCTCGTCCGGTGCTGTTCGAGGCGGCGACCCAGATCATCATCGATGCCCCGAGCACCGGCACTTCGAACGCTACGGCGACCGCTCAAGACTCGCTGGATTCGAGCATCGATGACCATTTGACGATGCTCTCGTCGCAAGCCCACCTGCGTCGAGTTCTGACGGCACTGCGTCAACCGCAGGCAGCCGACGCCGCCGGAAAAAGCGGCATCAGTGCCGTCCCGCCCACCGCAGGCTCGTTCGTGAGCGATCTGCTGAGCCGGGTCTGGTCGAAGGATAAGCCAGCGGTGGAAAATCCGGAGGCTGCGGATGCCGCCGCGCTGAAGACGCTGCGGAGCGGAATGAGGGTCGGACAAGAGCTGCGCTCGCGCGTCATCACAATCGGCTTCACCGATACCAGTCCGGCGCGTGCCGCGCTTGTCGCGAACACATTCGCTCAGGTGTATATCGAGGATCTCGTACAGAAACGGCGTGCATCGGATCAGCGCGAACTGGAATCGCTGGTCGCCAGCCTGCCGCAAGTACAAAGGGACCTGGTCGACGCGACCGATCGGCTGGAGACGTACCGGCTGACGCATGGCGCCGTTGATCAAAGCGCGGCCAACAACGCAGCCAATGAGACAGCGGAACTTGGCCGACAGATTTTCTTGTCGAAAGCCAATCTTTCCGCCTCGGAATCGCGCCTTCGCCATATCGAGGACCTGCGAAAGGCGGGCGCCCCTGTATCGGCCATCGCTGAGGAAATCGGATCGCCTGTGTTGGCCGACCTCGTGGCACGTCAGTCGGGTGCCGCTGCGGACGGCGATCTGGGCACTGCGATCAACCGTGAGATAGAGCAGGGCATCGCGCGCATCGCCGCCGAGGCAAACGTCTACCGCGCCCAGGTTACGGCTCTCGAGGATCGCAAGAGGGTGCTCGACGCGGCCGTGGCCGACACTGCGAGCCAGCTTTCCGGCTTGCGTGCCCTTGAGCCGCAGGTCACCATCGTGACACAGCACTACAACGAGCTCCTTAGCCGGCAGCAGGACTTGATTCGGCGCATCGCCGCTCCCTCGCCAGGTGTAGCGGTCCTGTCGACGGCATGGCCGCCGTCAAATCCCAGCACCCTGTCGAGAATTTTCCTGATTCCACCCGGCATGATCGTATTTGGTCTGATGGCGGCAGTTTTCGTCCTGGTCCGTAACATGTTCAACCAGACCTTGCGCAGCGAAGCTGAAGCCGAAGCCGAGCTTGGGGTCCCGTGCGTAGGACTGCTTCCTAAGGTTTCGGGACTCCACGCCAGACAACTGCGGCATCTGGTTCTGGGCCAGCAGAACTCGCCGTTCAGTCGCGCGGCGACATCCCTTCTGGTCACTGCGGCGCCAACTCAGGGAAGGGGGCAACCGCCGCACATCGTCCTCGTGACGTCCAGCATCCTGGACGATGGCAAGACAGAGTTGGCGTGGAGCCTGGCGCTAGCGGCAACGCGATTGGGAGGAAGGGTGCTTTTCCTCGACCTCGACCGCAAGGACGCGCGCCTCACGAACGAGTTTCGTGGCGAATTCGGCACCATCAAGGCTCACAACTCCTTTGGGGACTATGTGAGTGAACGCTGCGTGCTCCAGGATGCGATCACGAGAATGCCAGAAATCGGCATCGATCTGATGGCCGCTCCAGCACCTTCGGATGATCTGCTGACGCTTCTGTCCACGGTCGACAAATCCCAGTTCACCGAAGAACTGCTCTCGGTCTACGACGTTGTCATCATCAACGGGCCGCTGGGACTCGGGGGTCCCGAAACCAGGCTCCTGAAGCGCTGGGCCGATGCAGTGCTTTTTGCCGTTCGCTGGGCCAAGACGAGGCGCGGCATCGCCCGTGGCGTTCTGGAGTCGCTCCGTGCCGGTGGATCCGCCACCGTTCCGGTCGGGAGTGTGCTCACCCAAGTGAATTTAAAGAGGTACGCCGGCTCCAGGCTCGAGGACAACGCCGACCTGCTGTTGGAGAGGGTTTGATGAGGACCGTCGTCTGCGTTCTTCAAAAAAAAATGCCACAGGGAACCAACTGCGTTCCAACAATCGGGCCTGCCCCAGAATGATCATTGAATTTTTCGGACCGCCAGGATCCGGCAAAACAACATTTGCGCATGCGCTCGCCCAGCAGTTGCGCGGGAAAGGCTATCGCGCCAAGGTCGCTCTCAGCTATCAGCCCAGCACCAGGGCCGGAAGCTTCGACCTTGGGATCGTTCTGTTCGTTTCCAGAATAGCATCGGCGATATTCTCGACTGCGGGAATATTTCTATCCTCGATCGGGCGACTGGACGATATTTCAAGTTCGGTGTCGATGGTGAAGTTGATACCGCCGAAGAAACGAATATGGCGCGCCCGGATCTGGCGATATATCTTGCACCTTTCGCGTTGCTGGAGCGCCGCGAAGCAATCGCCCGAAATTGTCATATTCGATCAAGGATACGTTCAAGCGATTGGATCGCTGGCGATGTTCAATGGGGGCACCGACCGCGAAGCGCTCGAAAAGGCACTCAGTCTCGCGCCGCCGGCCGATCTCACCATCAGGCTGGTGGTGCCATCTGCGGTCGTGGAGAGTCGCCTCCGACATCGGATGGAGCACGAGCCGCCGGCGGAGCGGATTTTCGAGGCCGACTTGGACGTGAATATGAGCGCCTTTGGCGTGTTCGAATCGATAAACGATCTTCTCGCGATTTCTGGCCGAAGTGTCGTTTCCGTCGAGAACGCCGACAGTCAATCTGGGCTCAAAAGTATTTGTAAGGTCGAGAAGCAAATCATTTCCGCGCTTTCACGGATGGATAAAGGATTCGCAAATCGAAACCAAAAAGAAAGCGCACCACTTGCGCATGCTGCGGCAATCGATAGTCGCGTGTCTCGAAAGTCTCCGGGTCATCCCGCCGGTGCTCTTCCAATAGCCACACCCCGGCGAAATAAGGACGTCGGCTCGCGGCTCGCGAGGGCGAGCGTCTTCGCCCTCTTGATCTACATCGGAGGTGCCGGGTTGACCAGCCTTGCACAGCTGGCCATTGCGCGCCTCATCGGGCCTCACGACTACGGGATCTATGCCTACGTTCTGGCCTGGACCTCCGTGCTCGCCTATCTGGCAACGCTTGGTTTCAATGTGTCCCTGCTGCGTTTTGTGCCCGCCTATAGAGCCAACGGCAGGCTTGATCTGGCGCGGGGGGTGATAAAATTCGCCCTGCGGAGATCGCTGCTCGCGGCGACACTGTTCGGGATGGCGGGTGCTGCCTTGGTCCTCTTCTTTTCAGAGCAGGCGCAACCGGATCATACGCAGAGAGGGCTTGAGATAAGCACCATGCTTGGCATGGCGGCCGTACCCTTGATTACCGCTTATGCCATTGGCGCTACGCTTGTGCGTGCTTTCGGCGGCGTCGTTTCGGCATTGTTGCCGGAGCGCATCGTGCGAGACGGGCTGCTGCTGGTATTGGTGGCGATCATGGCCGAGTCCGGATTGTGGGTGGTGCACGCCCCGCAGGTGATGCTGGCGGTGCTGACAAGTTCCGCCATCACTGTTGGGCTGGTGTTCATCACCGCCAGGAAGTTTGAACCACCTGGCCTGCGGCAGGTTCAGCCCGCTTACGACCCGAGGGGATGGTGGCTTGCCGTCCCGCCGCTCATGCTCATCACCGGCCTCGATGTCTTCGTCAGTCGTGCCGGCGTGCTGGTGTTGGGCTGGACCGATCATATCCGTGAGGCCGGTATTTTCGCCCTGGCGTTGAACGTGGCGATGCTTGTGGGGCTTTCCCGCATCGCTGTCGCTACCATGTTTTCGCCAACAGCGGCCGATCTGCACGCCAGAGGCGATCATAAAGGCCTGCAGCAGCTGTTCGCGCGGGCCACCTTGCTGTCTGCGGGCGGCGCCATCGCGGTGGCCGTCCCAATGATGATGATCGCCGAGCCGTTCTTGAGCTTCTTCGGGGAGGGCTTTGCTGCGGGAGCGCCAATCGCGCGGGTGCTCATTTTGGGCTATGTTTTCGTTGCACTGTGCGGGCCTCAGCAGAATCTGCTGGCGATGACCGGAAACGAATGGGCCGCGGCAACGACCATGATCGCCGGTGCGGCCGCCAACATCATAGCCTGTGCCGTGGGCGTCGAGATATACGGCCCAATTGGCGCGGCTGTCGGTGTCGCGCTTGCCCTGGCCATCTGGAACGTTGCCATGGCCGTCTATATCGGCAAGCGACTGAAGATCCTGCCTGGCTTGGTGTCTGCCCTGCTTTCGATCAGGCCAAGCGCGATTGGCGGCCAACAATGGAACTGGTTATTGAAGGCCGGCAAATGAGGTGGCCTATCCATCGATGATGTCCCTCACGACGGCGCCGGCGTATCGATCGGCCTGCGACCGCTAGCCCTGTGCCTGCAACATGGTTGAAGGAGCAGGTCAGCGGCGGCCTGGCCCCAAAGACGCATCGATGGTCTCCCGCCCCCCGACACCATCGCGCCCGCCGCCGACGCGGCCTTTGCATCCTGTGGTCCGTATGCGTCATTTGAAGGAGTGTTGGTGGGAGGCGCGCCGCGTCAGCCATAGGTCGGGTGACCGAACCGGCGGTGTGCCCGCCGTCCGGCCTCCCGTGGTCTCGCCCTATGCCTGAACGAACGCATGTCGTTCTCGGCCGACGGGGCTTGCATGGAAATCCCGGTACCATTCCACGAAACGTTGCACGCCGTCCTCCAGTGCCGTCGCCGGTGCGAAGCCGACAGCGCGGCGGAGGTCGCTGACGTCGGCGCGCGTTTTCAGGACGTCACCTGGAGGTAAAGGCACGTTGACGCGAAGGGCGCGGCGGCCAAGGGCAGTTTCGATGATCGCGATCAGACGGTTGATTTCTTCGGGCCGGTCATTGCCGATATTGTAGATCCGATATGGCGCCGAACTGGTGGCGGGGTCAGCCGTGCGGCTGTCCCAGTCCGGATCCGGACGAGGCGGCGCGGCGAGCACGCGAACCACCCCCTCTACGATGTCGTCGATATAGGTGAAATCTCGCCACACGCGGCCGGCATTGGCAATCTCGATCGTGCGCCCCTCGGCGATGGCATGGGTGAACGTATAGACTGCCATGTCAGGCCTGCCCCAGGGACCATAGACGGTGAAGAAGCGCAATCCTGTCACCGGCAAGCCGAACAGGTGGCTATAGGAATGCGCCATGCATTCGTTTGCGCTTTTGGTCGCGGCATAGAAGCTGAGCGGATGACTGGCGCCATGGTGCTCGGAAAACGGTATGCTTCGATTGGCGCCGTAAACGGAACTCGACGAGGCATAAACGAGATGGCTGACGCCGGCGTGCCGGCAGCCCTCCAGAACATTGAGAAACGCGACTACATTCGACTGCACATAGGCATGCGGGTCGGCGAGCGAATAACGCACCCCAGCCTGGGCGGCGAGGTGCACGAAGTGCGTTGGCTGGAAGTCGGAAAACAGCGCCTTCACCTGCGCCTGGTCCGCCAGGTCCATCCGCATGGGAGTGAACCTCGGCTCGGCACAGAGCTGCGCAAATCGCGCCTCCTTTAGCTTGACGTCGTAGTAGGGCGTAAAATTGTCGACGCCGACAACGACAAGGCCGCGCCGCAAAAGCCGCAACGCGACATGAAACCCAATGAATCCGGCGGCGCCTGTGACGACGATCGGTCCCGCGCGTGCAAGTTTCAGTACAGCACCGTCCGACCGCGTACGAGCGGTATCAGCCAGCTTGTGGACCGTCGAATTTGTTTCGACCATGGCAGGTCACTCCAATTACGAGATTCCGCGCTCCGCCCGAGTTCGATAGCGCGTCGACAGGCTGGAGATGGCACCGCGAGTTTTGCAATCTGCGCAACCGCGGCCGCAGAATTTGCAGCCGCGTTGCCATGGCAATATATCTCGGTCTGCTGAATTCGACGGGTCCTGACGCCCGCCGAAATCGCTCTTTCATGGCAGGACCGAAATGCGCCCCAGAAGAGCAACCAGTTCGGCCTGACGCCTTGTTTCGGTCTTGGCGAACAGCGAGGCAAGCTGGGAGCGGATCGTCGTGCGGCTGAGATGCCAGCTGCGAGCAATCTCCAGCGGTGCATCGCCTTGCGCCAGGCGCAATGCAAGCTGCGTTTCCGCGCTGGTCAAACCGAACATCTTTTGCAAGGTCTGAGGGTTGGCCGCCGATGTGTTCTCCCGGTCCAGCAATGCGACGATGCTTGTCCCGTCGGGTGTGACGACGCCCGCCTCATTCAGGATCACAGGCCTGTCGCCTCTGCTGCGGATCACCACCCATGAGAGTGATCCCGGCTGGAAATGGACCGGAACATTCGCGACCAGCCGCCTTAGCCCCGCGGACAGCTCGACGGCCGTGTCAGCCGCTTCGCCCTGCCGCTCAAGCGTGTCTTGCGCGGCTGTATTCCACTCGATTACTTTCCTGTCGCGGTCCAGCACAAGATAGCCGCAGCCGATGCGCTCAAGCATGCCGGTTATGGATTCCAAACTGCGTCGCTGCGGCCCGCCAGGTCTGGCGTCTGGCCGATCCGAAAGATGTATCGGACGTGCGTGACGAGTATCTTTCAATACAATGTATTGGCTGACTGCAACGGTTTCGTTGCGCCTCTCGATCAGTGTCATCGCTTCTACCCCAACCCTAGTTGCTACCGACCCAAGTAAATTTTGCGTGATTTACTTGCCTTTAAATTCCGCCTGCTGGCGGGAATGCGCTCCTTCCATTCGAATTTCGACACAACCGTAGAAATCTGCGGAAGGTTTTTCCGCAGCGTTCCTTGAATATGGCTTCCTGAAGTGCCCTGCCGATCCTGATTCTATTCGCAGGCAAAGGCATGGCAATCGGGCAGTGGTATTAGGCTGCCCCCTAGCGGCCTAGTCTCGACGAGCTAGACATAAGGTTGTAGTCTGGGCGCATGGGTTTGTATCTGCGCTGGCTCAAATCGAACGTGTCAAGCACCCCGTCGGCTCATGTGGCTTCGCTATTGGTGCTTGCAGGATCGATAATACTCGAAGCGATAAGTACGATATATGTCGGCCAGGGTGCGACGTTTATTGCGTTTATCCCCGTAATTATTGTTATCGTGTACCTCGAAGGGCGGTTGGTTGCCATCGCGGCAACGCTTCTCATGGCCGCCGCCGGCTTGTGGATGCGGCGCGTCCTCAACGCCCAACTCTCAGCTGAAGATTGGACGAGCGCTATCTTCCTTCTGGTCTCGGGTGGCCTGATCGCATCCGTGTTCCATCGCCTGCGACAGGATTTGCGCGGGGCGCTCGAGGTTGCGGAGGCGAGGCTCGCTGCCATCGATGCAGCCGAGAGCCGCTATCGTTGGGCCTTCGAGCGCGCTGCCTTGGGTTTTGCAAATGCCAATCGACGTGGCGAACTGTTGCAATCGAACAGACGTTTTTATGAGATGACCGGCTATGGAGAAAAGGAACTTGCCCAGCTGAAGCTGGAAGGACTCGTTCTTCCTGACGATCGAGATGCCGTGCGGGCCTTGTTGAAGGATCTGGATAATGGCGCCGCGTCGTCCGCTGCCGATATTCGCGTCTTGCGCAAGGACGGCAAGGCATTCTGGGCCCGTCTGGCCCTGTCCTCGTCGCGGCCTGACGAGGCATCCACCGAAAGCGTGTTCGTGGTGGTCGACGATATTTCCGAGCGACGAGCCGCACGCGAGGCCCTCCGGGCTCAGAAGGAATGGCTCGATCTCGCTCTGTCTGCCGGACGCCTGGGCACGTGGCGGATAGATATCAAGGAGGGGACAGTCGCGGGCTCCGGCAAGTTCTGGGACATTCTCGGCCTGCCCTCCAAGCCCGTGCGCCCCTTGGAAGAACTATCGGCTGTGGTCCATCCGGCAGACTGGCCGAAATTGGCTGCCTCGGCAAAACCCTCGCAGGCAGTGAACTACGACGTCGAGATTCGTGTCCGGCGGATGGATGGGCACATACGCTGGGTTGCTCTGCGCGGACGGCAGGAAGAACATGGCGACCGCGCAATGCGCATCGGGGTGGCGGCCGATCTGACCGAACGTCGACAGACCACGCTTCTTCGCGCCGCCGTGAAGAAGCACGAGCGCATCATGCTCGAAGACCGCCATCGGTTCAGCAATTTGTTCCCGGTGATCACGGCCCTGGTAAAAATGATCAATGTTCCCGAGAACGACGTTGCCAAATACAAGGAGATGCTGATCGATCGGATCAAAACGCTGGAAGCGACGCATCTCATCCTGTCTCGTCATAAGAGCCTGTCGGGGATGCTCCACGATCTCGTGGCTCAGGAGTTGCAGCCCTTCAAGGAGACGCGGGACGTAACGGTCAGTGGTCCCTCACTCACAGTGCCAAGTGGCGTCGCAGAGAGCTTTGCGATGATCCTCCACGAACTGACGACAAACTCCGTGAAACACGGCGCGTTGGGTGACTCACAAGGCAAGGTCGGAGTTAAGTGGCAATTCGCATCCGACGGCGCAGGGGACGATCTGGTTTTCGATTGGGTGGAATCGGGAGGTCGGAAGAACTCAAACGTCGTGCGCCACGGGTTCGGGTCCATGATAATCGGCGTGGACGGCACGCCGCTTGTCGGGCATTCGCCGAAATTGGAAATATCGGAATATGGACTGCGATATTCGTTGCGGTTATCGCGGAAGGAAATTGAGCTGTAGTTCTTGCCGCTCCGAAAGCGCGCCGGTTTCTTCGGGCGCGCCCAAGTCTATCCCATGCATGCCGGCCCGAACCGCTTCCCGCTTCGGGTGGCAAACATCAGTTCACGTTTCTCGACATCCACGTTTGCAGCAAAACGGCTGCTTCAGTCCGGTTTCGCACCCCGAGCTCGCGCAGAATGGCGGCGGCATGGATTTTCGTTGTCGCTTCGGCAATGTCCAGATTGCGGGCGATCTCCTTGTTCGAGTACCCTTCCGCCATCAGCTTGAGGACGTCCCTTTGCCTCGATGTCAGTCTGCCAAGATCGCTTGAGCTCATGCGATGACGGATTGGATTTTTCGCCGAGGGGAGGGCTGCATACGCTCTCTGGTCGGCAGACGTTCGAGACAAGAGTGATGGTACATAGATCCGGCCAGCAAGGATCTCATTTACCGCCAGAACGACTTCTTCGTCTTTCTGCGATTTGACGATGTAACCGTGAAGCCCGATCGACAGAGCGGTCAGGATCTCCGAGCGGGAATCGTCCCCGGAAACGATCGCAAAACGTGTGTGAGGATACGCAGAGAGAACGTCGCTGAGCACCTCCTGGTTAACCAGCCCAGGCATGTTCAGGTCGAGGATCGCAAGATCGATGGATGCCTGCTCCTCCAGAAGATTGACCACAGCATCGAAACACGCGGCCTCGAATATTTCGGCGTTTGGAATTCCAGCCAAAAGTGCCAGCCGAAGGCCGCGACGATACAAGCCGTGATCGTCGGCGATGACGATCCGATACATTGAACTACCCCAACGCGTTGCCCGGTTCCAGACGAGAATACTCGCTGGAACCTCCCATTCCTCTGTGATGATCGGAACCGCGGTGAGTCCAAAGTCGTAGCCAACCGCTGGTCATCACATCACTGTGATGGTCGCAGCGTCCCAACCCACGCACATCACACATGGCTAATATAGTACTAATTTGTGAGAGCCGTCGTTATTTTTTTTAACCCTGGCGTCCCGTGCCTGCCTGCCGAGCGATATCGAGTGCCCGTCTCCAATGTTCGGTGTGCGGCAGGGCGCTTTGATGGCGGCACCTGCCTTCACCGAGGGTGCGCAGGACGGTCCCGGCACTTGGCGGATCGCTGCCTTTTGATCGCAGGACTCGTTCGGCTTCATTGGTCTCATGGCCAGGTCCAGATGCTTGGGTCCGTCCTTGACCTCGCGGTTATCTAATACCGGAAACGCTTTGGATCGGTACCATTCGAATGCACGACGACAGCCGCCCCGGCTGTCACATACCCTTCAAGTATGATGTTCGGATTGCCGCCGAGGGTCGAGCCGGATTTGACGGAATGCCAGGTCCGAATGAGCTCGAACACGAAATGCCCGGACACAGGCAACTGCAAATCAGGAGGATCGGATGAAAGCGGTGATTCAATGTGGTGGGATGGGTACGCGCCTTCGGCCCTTCACCTCGGTCCTACCGAAACCCTTGATGCCGATAGGAGCCAGGCCCGTTCTTGAGCTGCTTCTGAAGTGGCTGCGGCGCAACGGCATCGAGGAGGTCTATATCACGACCGGGTATCTCGGGCACCTGATCCGCAGCGTCTGCGGCGACGGATCGCAATGGAATCTGAAGATCAAATACACGCAGGAAATGGAGCCATTGGGCACCATTGGGCCTCTCTCTCTGATCAGGGATGAACTGAACGACACCTTTGTCGTGCTCAACGGCGATGTTCTTACCGACCTGAGCCTCAGCCGGTTTGTGGCGGCGCACCGCATGCACAAGGATCCGGTTACGATCGCTACGGCCTGCCGCCTCATCAAGATGGATTTCGGCGTCATCGACGAGGTCGACAATGCCGTTCAGCTCTTCCGGGAAAAGCCGACGCTTTCCCACCTCGTCAGCATGGGGATTTACTGCATGAACCCGGATGTCCTGCGGTTCATTCCTTCCGGCATCCCATTCGGGTTCGATGACCTGATGCTTCAGATGATGCAGGGCGGCACGACGGTACACGTGTACAAGCATGACGGTCTCTGGCTCGATATCGGTCGCGTCGACGACTTCCAGAATGCGCAGGCGATTGCCTGGGAAGAGCAGTCGACCTCGATCGAGGTCGCGGCCGCGGCCGCATGAAAATCCGGATGTAGAGGCCGAACCCACCACAAGGATTTTTAGGAGGTCAACATGCTCTTGGTAAGCGCCCCGATCCTAGGCGTGCCGGAGAAGGCAGCCCTGTCAAAGGTGATTGACAGCGGCTGGCTTACCATGGGTGAGCAGGTGCGCGCTTTCGAACTGGCCTTTGCCGATATGCATGGCGCGCGAGATTGCGTGGCGGTCGGTTCCTGCACCGCGGCGCTTCATCTCATCCTGCATGCACTGGGAATAGGACCTGGCGACGAAGTACTGGTCCCGTCGCTGACTTTCGTGGCGACCGCGAATGCGGTGCTTTATGTAGGGGCGACTCCGGTCTTCGTCGATATCGAGTCGGTCGACGTGCCGTTGATGTCGCTCGCGGAAGCCGAAGCGCGGTGCACATCACGCACAAAGGCGGTCATCCTCGTTCACTTCGCGGGCTATCTCGCCAATCGGGAACAATGGCAGCGGTTCGCCCGGGTTCGAGGGCTCCATATCATCGAGGACGCCGCGCATGCGCCCGGCCTGAGGGAAGTGGGGACGTTCGGCACTGCGGCCGCCTTCAGCTTCTACGGCAACAAGAACATGACAACGGCGGAAGGGGGCGCCGTGATCGCTCGCGATTCCGATCTTCTCGACAAAATCCGCCAAGCCCGGGGGCACGGGATGACCAGCGGGACCCATCAGCGGCTGAACAGCCGTACCCCGCAATATGATGTCACGATGCTCGGGTTCAACTACCGCATGGACGAGATGCGGGCGGCGATTGGGCTGGTCCAGCTGCAGAACCTGCAAGAGTGGAACGAGATCAGACGTATCCTGGCCGTCCTGTATCGGCGCCTCATCGCGGAGCATTGCCCGGCCGTGACCATTCCATTCAGCGAACCCCGGACGTCGGCTCACCACATCATGCCGGTCCTTCTGCCGCGCTACGCAAGGCGGCAGGACGTGATCGACGAATTGCGGACGCAGGGGATACAGACCACGATTCACTATCCGCCGGTGCATCAAATGACGTTCTATCGCGAGCGTTATCCCGGCATCACTCTGCCGCGTACAGAGGACTTTGCTCAGCGAGAACTGACAATCCCATTGCACCCCCAGATCACCTCGACTGTCGCCGAGGCGGTTGTGGCTGCACTCGCAAGCGCACTCAACGGCGACGCCCAAGCAGGAACTGCGGCATGAGCGCACTGGACCTTTCCCTTCACCGGCACTTCGTCTCAAGCACCGCTCACGGCTTGGCAAGACGCTCGATCGATCTCGTGGTCGCGGGCGCCGCGCTCATCATATTTGCACCGCTGATGCTTTTGATCGCCGGCGCGCTTCTGCTCGAAGGCGGTGGCTCGATCTTGTTCGCACAGACCCGCATGGGAGCTGGTGGCCGACCCTTCCGCATGTACAAATTTCGCAAGTTCGGTGTGAACTGCGATTCCCAAGGCCTTGCACTGACCGTCGTGGGCGACAGCCGTATGACGACGGTGGGCCGGTTCCTCGCGGCAACAAAATTCGACGAACTGCCGCAGCTGTGGAACGTCCTCAAAGGCGAGATGGCGATCGTCGGGCCACGACCCGAGAGCATGGCTTTCGCCGATTGTTTCCGCGGCGGCCTCGAGGCCGTCCTGCAATACAAGCCCGGCCTGCTTGGGCCAACCCAGGTTCTCTTCCGGCACGAGGCGCATTTCTTCCCCCGATCCGCGGATCCGATCCTGTTTTATCGGGAGGTTATGTTCCCCGCCAAGGCCAGACTCGACCTCTCCTATTATCCTCAGCGCACCATCGTCTCCGACATCGTGTGGATGGCGCGTGGCGTCCTGGCGGTTGTCGGCTGGGTTCCATCACAGCCGATCGACGTATGAACCCCAAAAGGAAAGCGCTCCAGTCAGCCAAGGGAATGCGCAGTCATGAGCTACAATGGCAAGAAAGTTCTGGTGACAGGCGCGGATGGATTTATCGGTTCGCATCTCACTGAGGCGCTCGTCCGCAACGGCGCGGATGTCACGGCTCTGGCGCTCTACAATTCCTTCGACAGCCATGGATGGCTGGACGATTTGCCGGACAAGATCCGCAGCCAGCTGAAGCTCGTCCGCGGTGACGTCCGCGACAGCGCCTTCCTGAACCGGATCGTGCGCGGTCAAGCCGTCGTGTTTCACCTGGCCGCGCTCATTGCGATTCCATATTCCTACGCGGCTGCCCAGTCCTATGTGGAAACCAACATCCTGGGCACGGTGAACGTTCTTGAAGCGGCGCGTCAATGGGAGACGGAGCGGGTGGTGCATACCTCCACGAGCGAGGTCTATGGAACCGCCCAGACCATGCCCATCAGCGAAACGCATCCGTTGCAGGGACAGTCGCCCTATTCGGCATCCAAGATCGGCGCCGACATGATGGCGGAATCCTACGCCAGGTCGTTCGATGTCCCCGTGGTGATCATGCGGCCCTTCAACACCTATGGTCCGCGCCAGAGTGAGCGCGCCATCGTGCCGACCATCATCCGGCAGGCCCTCGATCCGAATTGCCCCGCGATCATGGTCGGCGATACGAGCCCGATCCGTGACCTGACCTTTGTCGAAGACACCGCGGCAGCCTTCCAGACCGCGGGCCTGGCCGGGCTCGAATTCGGCCACGCCTACAATGCCGGCAGCCAACGCGCAGTGACCATCTCCGACGTATTGGATCTTGTCCTCGAACTAAGCGGTTCCAAGAAACCGGTCCATCGTGACGAAAGGCGTTTGCGGCCGCAAAATTCGGAGGTTCGCGCCTTGCTCGCCGATTCTTCGCGTTTTGAAGGCGAGACCGGGTGGCAGGCGCAGACCAGCCTGCGCGATGGGCTGGAGCGAACGATCGCATGGTGGCGCGCGCGCCTTAGTGAAGGCCGGGTACGGCGCGAAATGGGTTACATGACATGACCCTGCTCCGCCGGCACATGTTGGCACTGCTGCTGATTGCCGGTGCCATGTTCGCGACTATTCATATGATCGGGGGTCGCGAAAGCAGCGCATCGCAAACGGTGAAAAACCTGCCGGACTATCTTGGCCAAGCAACGGATCCCTGGTCCGGCGCGACTTTCGTACGGATCACCGAACCCGGAATTCTCGGCCTCGCGGGTGTCTGCGGGAAGAAATACTGCACCCACCGTTACTCGAGTGCACAGGCCTGGAATGCTGATCAGAGCCTTCTCGTGATCGTCAATGGTTGTGGCGGCATGTGCTTTCTCGACGGGCACAGCTACGTGCCATTGTTCCACCGCGACCGCTCGAATGAAACTGAATGCGAATGGCATCCAAGGGATCCCCAGCTGATGATCTGCGTTGCTGGCCGGCGGATTTCGACCTGGGCGCCACGCACAAATCATGAGGATGTCGTGTTCGACACGGCAGCCTACAGCAAACTTCAGTTCGGGCCTTACAAAGGCAATCCGAGCCGCGACGGCAACCGCATTGCGGTGCGTGCAACGCGCAATGACGGCAAAGCGGTGGTCTTCGGCTACGACCTCAAGGAGCGGCGGAAATTCCCGGATATCGATCTTACCGCGCTTCCGGGAACCACCGGCTCCTGCTCGATCTCTCCGCTCGGAATCAATATTGTGTGCTCACAGGCATTGTCGGACGACCATGAACCGACCTTCGTCTTTTCCATCGACGGCGTCTTGCAACAGAAGTGGATGGAGCACCACCGTCCCGGTCACGGCGACATGACGGTCGATGCCGACGGCAGCGAAATATATGTCGGGATCAGCAAATCGGATCCCGACATATATCAGGTGATCAAGCGCCGATTGGCCGACGGCAAGGTCACGTCGCTGATGAAATATGGCGAGGCCATGCATGCGTCGCTCAGGTCCCTGGACAGGCCCGGCTGGGTGTTTCTGAGCTATGGCGGGACGCCAGCCGAAGTATCGCAGCACCCGGACTGGGCGCCTTACGCGCAGCAGGTCATTGCGGTGCGCACGGACGGCAGCGGAGAGGTCCGCCGTATCGTGGAAACGCAGAACGCCCACTTCGACTACTGGAGCGAGACGCATGCCTCGCCCTCGCCGGACGGCTCGCAGGTGATCTGGTCGAGCAATTGGGGTGTGCCCGGTGGCCCGGTATACGATTTCGTTACCCGTGTTGAATGGCCTTCGGAGCCGGTGCCGAACCAGAAGGAGATTGTCGCAAATGGCCTTCAGTAAACGAACCGTTCTTGCCGCGGTTGCGGTGATGTCCCTGACATCGGTGGCCGCCGCAAGCGAAGCCGAGCCCTATCAACTGTCGCCTGGCGATACCGTCGAGATAGGGATAGCGCCGATCCCGGATCGAGCCCAGCGCGCCGTGGTCCAGATGGACGGCAATATCGCCCTTCCCGAAGCCGGGATGATCATGGTCGCAGGCCTCACGGCGTCTCAATTGCAGACGCGCATGCAAGCGCTTTTGCCGACCAAGATCTTTCACGTGCGTCTGGCCGATGGACGGGAGCAGATGGTTGTCGTCAAGCCAGACGACGTGACCGCCATCATCGTGGAGTATCGTCCAATCTACGTGATGGGCGACGTGCTCACCCCGGGACAACAGGCCTACCGTCCGCTCATGACCGTACGGCAGGCGCTTGCCGTCTCCGGCGGCTTCAGCCTTTTGCGGTCACGCGCGGGCCAAACAGGCCCCGATCCGGTTGATCTCAGGCGCGATTACGAAACACTTTGGGGGGATTACACCAAAGACTATTTTCACGCCGCCCGTGTCCGCGCCGAACTTCAGGGCCAGGCGGATTTCGACAAGCAGACGCCGCAGGGGTCACCTCTGTCGCCCAGCGTCGGAGCCGCGATCGCCCAGGCTGAAACCGAGGGGCTGAAGATTGCGCTGAGCGATTTCCAGCAGGAGCAGGCTTTTCTTGAGAGGGGCGAGAAGGATGCGGCCGACCAAATCGAGGTTTTGCAGAAGCGCGAACAGGTCGAGGCCGAGAGCGTGAAGGCGGATCAGGAAGACCTGGCGAAAGTAACCAAGGCGTTTGATGCAGGCAATCTGACCAACACTCGGCTCGCCGATGTCAGGCGCGCCTTGCTTCTGTCGTCGAGCGGTGCGCTGCAAACCTCGGTCGAGCTCATGAGAGCGCGGCGCCAGCAGGAGGACTATGTCAGGCAGCACGAACGCAATGACAATCAAAGGAGGATTGCCTTGCTGACGGATCTGAAGGAGACCAACGCGCGGCTGGCCGATGTCACCGCCAGGCTCCACGCCGCCAGCGAGAAGCTGCAACCGACCGGTGCGTCCGCCCAGCCATTGCCGATTGCCGGCGAAACAATCCGGGCTCAGGTCACGATCGTCCGCAAGGTCGGCGATGAATGGCGCAAGCTGTCGGCTGACGAAGACACGATCGTGATGCCGGGGGATACTGTCGAAGCCAGGTTCAGCAGTGATCTGCAAAGCGCGGCAATCCAATAGGCCGCCTCAGTCGCAGTCCGATAAAATGGGTGGGGAGCCTACTTGTTCGATCAGGGTGTCGAACACAACCGAACGGGAGAGACAGGTGAGGCTCAATTCCAGGCATGGGGTGAAGCCGCCGCCGCCGAACGCGGCTCACATGGCTCAGTCGGCAAGTTACGCTTTCGGTACGCCTTCAGCATCGCGAGTTCCGTGGGCAAAGCCGCAGACCGGTGAGCCCGGAATTTGGCAGGAGCTGACGTCCAACCAGCAGGTCCACACGCAGGGCGACCGGGTGTCGCACGACTACAGGGCCAGCCACTGCGCGCCGGGCTACGGCGCGCAATACAACAAAACGCACGAGTCCGGCTATTATGGCGCGCTTTGGGAGAAAATCGAAAAGCCTTTGATCCTGGACGTTCTTCGCCCAATGGGCGGAGCCGGCCGAAACTGCCTCGATTTCGCATGCGGAACAGGTCGCATCGCCAACGTTGCTGCCGGGCTCTTCGGCGAGGTGGTCGGCGTCGACGTCTCCAAATCGATGCTCGACTGCGCGCAAGTTCCGCCCAATGTGCGATTGCTTCAAATCGATATGACAACGCGGGCCCTCGGCGAGACCTTCGACGTCACAACCGCATTTCGCTTCTTCCTGAACGCCGAGGATCAACTGAAGCGGGATGCGCTGAAGGCGATAAATGAGCATCTGAAGGACGGTGGGCGACTTGTGTGTAACGTTCACATGAATGCGACTTCACCCATCGGCATGGCCTCCCGGCTGCTCAATCGGTTGTTTGGACGCACAGTTCGCCACACGCTGAGCGCGGCAACGTTCAAGGAGCTCCTGACCGCGTCGGGGTTCCTTGTCGAGGAGATGATACCTTACGGCTATCTGCCCCGGCCGGGTAACCTCTTGCCAAGGGTGTGTGAAGCGTTGATGGAGCCCTTCGAGAAGGCGTCCAGAACTCTTCACGTTCCTGGACAGCTGGCGCAACATTTCCTGGTTATCGCGAAGAAGCGCTAGACGACAATCGCACACTCAATTGGCTCCGTGAAAACGGCCGGGAGCCGATTGGCTGGGGAGCGACTCACCCTCCGAAAGGGACGGCGCGGTGTCGGTCGCACTGCCGGGAACGCGACCTCCACAGCCTTCCGGGACACCTCAAAACGGCAGTTTTCCCCTGATTTAATGCGCCAGGTCCGGGTTTTTCGGACCGGCGCCACGATTTCGCTACATTTTGACCGAAGGCCACGTACGTTAGTGGGGCGTAAATTAGAGGACAATGAGGGATACGCTCCTGAAAACCCAAAAATTGACCGTGGCCATTGGGGCCAATGAGCTTGCGCAACGATTTCTCACCGGAGGTCGCAAGCGATGAGCTCCGGAAGGATACGTTCGCCCGATCTGCGTGGCGCCATGCTCGGCGCCGTGCCCGGGCTGGTAGGCGTCGGCGTCTTCTCGGCGGTCATAAACCTTCTCGCCCTGACCGGCTCCGTCTATATGCTGCAGATCTACGACCGCGTTCTGCCTTCGCAGAGCGTTCCGACACTTGTCGGATTCACGATCGGAATGCTGGGTCTTTACGCGGTCTACGGATTGCTGGATTTCGTGCGGCTTCGCCTCCTGGTTCGAATAGGCAATCGTCTCCATAAGAATCTGCAGCAAAGGGTCTTCGGCCTCTCGCTGTCCTTACCGCTCATCGGCGGGCAGGACGCGAACCGGATACAGCCGCTGCGTGATCTGGATCAGATCCGCGGCTTCCTTTCAGGATTGGGGCCGACCGTCATCTTCGACGCGCCCTGGATACCGTTTTATCTGCTGATCATCTATCTTCTGCATCCTGCGCTCGGTCTGCTGGCAACAAGCGGCGCGATTATTGTCGTGCTGCTCACGGTGATAGCGGAAGTCCTTGGCCGCGCATCGGCGGCGCGCGCGTCCGAGACGCTGGTGTCGCAACGCAATCTTGCCGATTCTGGCCGCCGCAACGCGGAGGTTGTGCGCGCGATGGGCCTTTCCGGGCGGCTTGCCCGCCGCTGGAGCGAGATCAACCACGCCTATCTCACGCACCAGGAACGGCTTTCCGACATTGTCGGCGCCACCGGTGCCCTCTCGAGGGCGCTGCGGATGGCCTTGCAGTCCTCAGTTCTGGGACTGGGCGCCTATCTCGTGATCGGGGGGGAAGCGTCGCCAGGTGTCATCATAGCATCGTCGATACTGCTGGGCCGCTCGTTGGCTCCGGTTGACGCGGCGCTGGCAAACTGGCGAGGCTTCGCGGCTTTCCGGCAAAGCTATTCCCAACTGGCCACGGCGCTGGCTGTCGTCGGTGGGCATGAAGAAGTCATGGAACTGCCGCGCCCGCAGGCGGCGCTTGCGGTAGAGGACCTGACAATAGCGCCGCCGGGCCAGCAAAAACCGACGGTGGCCAATGTCAGCTTTACCCTGTCTGGGGGCGCGGGAATGGCCATTGTCGGCCCGAGCGGTTCTGGAAAAACGACACTTGTGCGCGCTCTGGTGGGCGTGTGGCAGCCCCTTCGCGGAAGGGTAAGGCTGGACGAAGCCTCGCTCGACCAATGGAGCCCGGAAGAGCTTGGTGCTCATGTCGGCTACCTGCCGCAGGACGTCGAACTGTTTGACGGGACGGTTGCCGATAACATTTCGCGATTTGGCGGCAAGGACGACGCCAAGGGCGTGCTGGCAGCTGCCATGGCCGCCGGCGTCGACAAGATGATCATGCGGTTGCCGAATGGTTTTCAAACACGCGTAGGCGAGGGCGGGGCAGCCTTGTCGGCCGGACAGAGGCAACTCGTTGGGCTTGCCAGGGCACTTTATGGCGACCCGTTTCTGGTCGTCCTGGACGAGCCGAATTCAAACCTGGACGTCGATGGTGATGCTGCCCTGGCCGGCGCCATCCTGGGGGTGCGCCGACGTGGGGGCATCGTCATCATTGTTGCGCACCGTCCTTCTGCCCTCAGCAATATCGACAAGGTACTCGTCATGTCGAATGGGATGCTTCACTCCTTTGGCTCGCGCGAGGAGGTCCTGGCCAATGTCATCCGGCCTTTCCCGACCCCTGCCGAACGGCAGGCGTCGGTTGTTCCGATGCAGAAAGGGGTGAGCGGTCATGCGTAAGGTGCTGTTTCATGTCTGACGCGACGATGGTTTCGTATGCTCCGTTCGATAACGGGAGCCGAAGGGCCGAGGCGAATTCGGTCGAGGCGCGCGATGATATCAGGGGCAACCTGATCCTGGGCGCGGCGGTCACGGCCATGTTGGTTGTCGGCGGCGGGCTTTGGCTCGGTTTGACCAAGATCGCCGGCGCGGTGATCGCGCCTGCCACCGTGGTGGTCGAAAGCAACATCAAGAAGGTCCAGCATCTGACGGGCGGCACGATCGGTGGCATCTTCGCGCAAGATGGCGACCATGTGCGGGCTGGCGATGTGGTGGCCAGGCTGGATGACACGCTGACGCGGGCCAACCTGCAAATAATCAGCGAGGATCTTGATCGCACAACCGTCCGGCTTGCACGGCTGGAGGCTGAGCGGCAAGGCCTGCCGGAAATGCAGCTTCCGTCCAACCTTCAAGAACGGATGGGCGACCCGGAACTGGCTGCACTGGTCAGAGGAGAGCGCACCCTTTTCGAAAGCCGCGCAACGGCGTTGACGGGGCAGAAGGCACAGTTGCAAAGCCGCTCGAGCCAACTCGAACGCCAGATCGATGGCCTCAAGGCGCAGCAGGCCGCGGAAGACCAGTCCGTGGTCCTGCTCGACGGAGATCTTGGCGATGTCCAGGCGCTCTTTACAAAAAAATTGGTGTCCAAGGAGCGACTGAGCAACATCAGATTGGATGCCACCCGAGCGCACGGAGAATCAGGACGCCTGGCGGCCGCGGTCGCTGAGGCACAGGCCAAGATTAGCGAGACCGAACTGCAAATTCTTCAGCTGGATGAGCAAAGGCGCAGTGAAGTAACGAGCGAACTTCGTGAAACCGAAGCCAAGCAGACCGAACTCAGCGAGCGCAAGGTCGTGGCGCAAGACGAACTGACCAAAACCAACATCCGCGCTCCGCAATCGGGAACGGTGCAGGAATCGGCTATCCACACGATCGGCGGAGTGATCGCTCCGGGGGAGGTGGTCATGATGATCGTCCCCGACACCGACAACCTCGTCGTCGACGCGCTGATCCCCCCCTCGCGCATAGATGACGTTCGTCCAGGCCAGCACGTCTCGATCCGGTTTCCGGCCTTCGATGCCGGCACCACGCCTGCTTGCCAGGGGTCGGTCAAGCGCATCTCGGCGGATCTGATCAAGGATCAGCAAAAACAGCTTTCGTATTTCTCGGCGCGCATCAATGTCGAGAACAAGGCGGCCTGCCTGACCGATGCCAAGGTGCTCAAACCTGGCATGCCGGCAGAGGTTCACATAAGCACCGACGAACGCAGCGTCTGGTCTTATCTGCTGAAGCCGCTGACGGATCAGATGTCCAGGGCTTTCCGCCAATGACGTGACGAACTGTTGGAAGCGAGCCGCAAAATACGATCAGCTAGCTCCTCCTACGACGCGGTGAGCGCCCTGCGGCGGACACGGCGAGCGGTGCGCACCGCTCGCTCCGCCGTCACCGGAACCTTCTTGGCCACATCGTTCGTATGCGGCAAGGCGTTCGTGGTGCCACGGAGCCTCTCATAGGGCAGCAGTTCCCTGATCCGGGCGTTGAGCGATGCAATTTCGGCCCGCAGGTCTTCGCATTCCTGCCGGCGGATATCGAGTTGTAGCTGATCGGATGCCTGCTGCAGCGAAAGCTGTGAGAAATTGGCGGTTATCTTCGAAAGGTTCAGCTTGTCGGTCTCGGCCTCCTTGGTGAGGGCCGCCAACCTTTCGTCCGCCACCTGTTTTTCCGCCACCGCGTCGCTCCATTGAAGCTTGAGCCTGGCGATCTCGGCCGATGCCTCGCTGTTTGCGTTCGAGGCGACCTCCAGTCGCGAATGGAGGTTCTGAATCTCGGAACGCAATCCCCGGATCTCGGCACGGCTGCGTTCGAGCCCGGCATCCTTGTCCGCCTCCATGATCCTGGCGGTTTCCGTCACTTCCGACAATTTCGCCTGGGTGGCCTCGAGCGCGGTGTGGAGCCGTGCCGCTTCCTTTTCGCTCTTGCCGAGCGCACCAAGCACTTCGGAATTTCGCGCGGCTTCGTTGGCATGGATCGTGGAGAAGGCGTCCAGCCGGTGCCGCGCCTCGTCCTCTCGCTTCAGCGCCTTTTCCAGGTCGATCGACAGGCTGACATTCTTTTCACGCAACAGTTTGTTTTCGCGCGCGCGCCTGTCGGCCTCGACGGTTGCGGCGGCAAGCGTGTTTGTGAGGTCTCCGAATTCCGCTTGGTTCTTGGCGTTGGTGTTCGCGGCTTCCACAAGCTCCAGCCTTGCCGCGGCCAATGCGCCACGAAGCGCCTCGGCGTCCTGAACCAGGCTTGCCTCGCGCTGCTGCAGGGCCTCCACCATGCTTTCGCGCTCATGCTGCCTTCGGGTCAGGTCATTGACCTTGTCCGACAGGCTCTTTTGCTCTGCGGTCAGGTTTAGATTGGCCAGCTCCAGTTCGTTGGCGCGGAGAATGTCGGCATGAAGGATGTGAAAGAATTCAAAGGTCAGCTGATGTGTGCTTGCGATCTCTGACAGTTTCGCGTTGATCTCCTCGAAATGGAGCTTCGCATCGCGAAACAGCCCGTCAAAGGAACTCAAGGCAGCCATACGGCTCTGCGTATGAGAGGTCAGTCGCCGCAAGGGTTCGGGAGTGCCGGCATCTTCGGCGCCGGCATCATCCTCGGTTTGCGCGCGGTCGCCTTGTTCGCTGTTGTCGTCTGGGATGGGCGGCTCGTCCGCGGTATCGTCCATTGCCAGCGCCGACAGGTCATCCAAGCCAAGGCACTCGTCAACGGCATCAGCCAAGTCAGCTTCGAGATCCTCGAATGACTTCTCCACATTGTTGTCGGCACGTCTGATCAGATCTCTGAACTTCATGCCCTGCATCCCCCTTCCGCATGCCTGGACCCAGCAAGGCGCGGACTGAGCTTCCTTCTGTATCGAGAGATCAGTTCGGCGTCTTCGTTCAATCAAACGATGCCAGGTGCCGGCGGTTCAGCGCCTTAACGGCAACGAGTCTTCGGTCTGGCGGTCGCCGATCACCTCAACCCACCTTTGTGACCCATGCCAGGATGGCTTTTGCGTCGGATGGTCCTTCTCGTGTTCATCTCTGGTTTTTCGTTGCGTGGATCCCAGCGCCGCTCGCTTTCCGGCACGCGAGGCAGTCGGGAGCGCTTTCGCGTGCAAGCCCCAGACAGATCAAGCGGCCCGACAGCCTCTTATAGGGGGGCATCAGGCGGCCGGGCCTAACCGGCTGTTGGGTGTGTTTTGGTTTGCCGGCTGCCTCAACATGCGCCTGGGCCGACGGAAGCGCATCATTCGAACGAACTGTTCGTCGGGCGGCTTCACGCGGCCAACGACGCAAACTCCGCCACCTGGACCCACGCCACTTCGCAGCACGATGGTTTCTGGTCGCGATTAAGGCCGTAGGCTCCTTCGAATGAACGATCAGCCCGTAATCAAGGAGGGGTATCTTGCCTTCTGCGGCGATATGGCCGGAATTCTGCAGGGGCAAAACCATGTGCGGCATTGTTGGAATCGTCGGGCACGCGCAGGTTACGCCGCTCATCCTTACCACGCTGAAGCGGCTGGAATATCGCGGCTATGACTCGGCCGGCGTCGCCACCATCGAGCATGGCGAGCTCGCCCGCCGCCGCGCCGAAGGCAAGCTGGTCAACCTCGAACGCCGGCTCAAGGAGGAGCCGCTCGACGGCACGATCGGCATCGGCCACACACGCTGGGCCACCCATGGCGTGCCCAACGAGACCAACGCG